>NZ_JBHXTO010000106.1:0-31847 GCF_042677425.1 Streptomyces sp. NPDC127119
CCCCGGCGGGACCGGGGGCAGCGGCGCACGGACTACTCGGCGAGGCGAGGCGAGGCGCGCGCTCAGCCCAGCTGCGCGTGCAGGAACTCGACCGTGCTCCGCCAGGCCTGTGCGGACGACTCGGGGTCGTGGACCTCCGGGCGGCCGTCGTTGAAGAAGGCGTGGTCGGCCGGGTAGACGCGCAGGTCCGGGGTGATGCCGGACTGCTCGCGGATCGTCTCGGCGAGCGTGGTGAGGGAGTCCACGGGGATGGCGGAGTCGCGCTCGCCGTAGTGGCCCAGGATCTGGGCCTTGAGGCCGGAGAAGTCCGGGGCCTCGCCCTGGATGACGCCGTAGAACGGGACGGCGGCGCGGACGCGGGGGTCGGTGGCCGCCTGGTAGAGGACGAAACCGCCGCCCATGCAGAAGCCGACCGAGCCGACGGTCTCGGACGTGACCTCGGGCATGGCCAGCAGATGATCGACGGCGCCGGACAGCAGCTCGACACCGCGCGGTACGGGCAGCTCCTGCATCATGCGGTACGCCTCGGAGCTCTCGTGGGCGACATTGCCGCCGTAGAGGTCAGGGGCCAGCGCCACGAAGCCCTCCTTCGCCAGCCGCTCGGTGACGTCGGCGATGTGGTCGGTCAGCCCCCACCACTCCTGGATGACGATGACACCGGGCCCTCGTCCGGCCGGTGGCAGTGCCAGGTAACCGTGCGCGGTGGTGCCGCCGCTCGGGAAGGTGACGTTCTGGTGGGCGGGTGCCCCGGTCGACCTGGGCGTCTCGGACATGGTGTGTCACTCCTGTCTCTTGATCCTCCCTCCAGCATGCAGGAGGCGGGTGCCGTGCGGGCAGGCGACCCCCCGGGGATGGCGTATCCTCGCGTGTTACGTATAACCCCTGCTGTCCGTCCCTCTGTCCCGTCCCCCTGCTCGTCCCTGCCGGCGGCCCCTCGGTGCCGCGGAACCCCGGAGAGGCCCCGATGCGACGCGTTGCCCTGGTCACCCTTGTCGTCGACGACTACGACGACGCGATCCGCTTCTACACCGAGGCGCTCGGATTCCGGCTCGCCGAGGACACCCCGCGACCCGACGGGTCCCGCTGGGTCGTCGTGGAGCCGGACACCGCCGGACCCGGCACCGGACTCCTGCTGGCCCGCGCCAAGGGCGAGGAGCAGCGTGAGCGGATCGGCGACCAGACCGGCGGCCGGGTCGGCTTCTTCCTGCACACCGACGACTTCGCCCGCGACCACGCCCGGATGACCGCCGCCGGCGTGACCTTCCTGGAGGAGCCGCGGCACGAGACGTACGGCTCGGTCGCCGTCTTCCAGGACCTGTACGGGAACCGGTGGGACCTGCTCCAGCCGGCCGCCCCCGACGGACCCGCCCAGTAGCCCGGTCCGGCCCCCTTCCGCCCCCACAGAACCTGCCGAGGAACACCGCATGACCGCGCCCCGCACCGACTCCAGCACCGCTCTCCGGCTCGACGCCGACACCGTCCGACGGCTCCCCAAAGCCGTCCTGCACGACCACCTCGACGGCGGTCTGCGCCCCGCGACGCTCGTCGAACTCGCCGCCGCGGTCGGCCACCCCCTCCCCACCACCGACCCGGACGCGCTCGCCGCCTGGTACTACGAGGCGGCCAACTCCGGCGACCTCGTCCGCTACATCGCCACCTTCGAACACACCCTGGCCGTCATGCAGACCCGTGAGGGTCTGCTGCGCACCGCCGAGGAGTACGTGCTCGACCTCGCCGCGGACGGTGTCGTCTACGGCGAGGTCCGCTACGCCCCCGAGCTGATGCTGAACGGCGGGCTCACCCTGCCCGAGGTCGTCGAGACCGTGCAGGAGGGCCTGGCCGCCGGTATGGCGAAGGCGGCTGCCGCCGGTACGCCCGTCCGGGTCGGCACGCTGCTGTGCGGGATGCGGATGTTCGACCGCAGCCGCGAGATCGCGGACCTGACCGTGGCGTTCCGGGACGCGGGTGTCGTCGGTTTCGACATCGCGGGCGCCGAGGACGGCTTCCCGCCCGCCGGCCACCTCGACGCGTTCGCGCACCTGCGCGTCGAGAACGTCCCGTTCACCATCCACGCCGGTGAGGCCCACGGTCTGCCCAGCATCCACCAGGCACTCCAGGTCTGCGGCGCCCAGCGCATCGGCCACGGCGTCCGGATCACCGACGACATCGTGGACGGCAAGCTCGGCCGCGTCGCCGAGTGGATACGCGACCGCCGCATCGCCCTGGAGATGTGCCCCACCTCCAACCTCCAGACCGGCGCGGCCACCTCGATCGCTGACCACCCGATCACCCGGCTGCGCGACCTGGGCTTCCGCGTCACCCTCAACACCGACAACCGGCTGGTCTCCGGCACGACCATGACCCGCGAGATGTCCCTGCTCGTCGAGGAGGCGGGCTGGACCCTCGACGACCTCCGCACGGTCACGGTCAACGCCCTCAAGAGCGCGTTCATCCCGTTCGACGAGCGCAACGCGCTGATCCGGGACGTGGTCCTGCCGGGGTACGACCTCGCGTCGCGCTGACTGGTCCCGCGCTGACAGGTCCCGGCTGACACGTGTCGAATGAGTCGTGGCCGATATCTTTCGCCGACTTCGGGAGCGGTGGTTCGCCGCGGGGTGAACCACCGCTCTCCCGGTGGCAGGACGATCACCGCACTCCGGCATAGCGGTGCAAAACCCTCGGATCATGGGAGAGATTTCGCCGTACATCATGATCGGGAGGCATGCGGGGCACTGGAAGGTCATGCGTTCAACTTCGGCCAGGACTGGACTGTTTGAGCCATCGAAAGATCATTAACCTGTTCCTCGACGGCACGCATCCAACACGAGGAGTTCCGTGTCCACTGCCCAGCAGGCGCCCGACATCCTCTCTCCCGAGTTCGCCGCGGATCCCTACCCCGCGTACGCGGCGATGCGAGAGAAAAATCCCCTGATCTGGCACGAGGCCACCCAGAGTTACATCATCTCCCGCTACGACGACGTCGAACGGGTCTTCAAGGACAAGAAGTCCGAGTTCACGACCGGCAACTACGACTGGCAGCTGGAGCCGGTCCACGGCAAGACGATCCTCCAGCTCAGCGGCCGTGAGCACGCGGTGCGGCGCGCACTCGTCGCCCCCGCGTTCCGCGGCAGCGACCTCCAGGAGAAGTTCCTGCCGGTCATCGAGCGCAACTCGCTCGCACTCATAGACGCGTTCCGCGAGACCGGCTCGGCCGACATCGTCACCGACTACGCGACCCGGTTCCCGGTCAACGTCATCGCGGACATGCTGGGCCTGGACAAGGCCGACCACGCCCGCTTCCACGGCTGGTACACCGCCGTCATCGCCTTCCTCGGCAACCTCTCCGGTGACGCCGAGGTGACCGCCGCCGGTGAGCGCACCCGCCGGGAGTTCGCCGAGTACATGATCCCGATCATCCGCGACCGGCGCGACAACCTGGGCGACGACCTGCTGTCGACGCTCTGCGCCGCCGAGGTCGACGGTGTCCGGATGAGCGACGAGGACATCAAGGCGTTCTGCAGCCTGCTGCTCGCGGCCGGCGGAGAGACCACGGACAAGGCGATCGCCAGCATTCTCGCCAACCTGCTGATGAATCCCGAGCAGTTGGCGGCGGTCTACGAGGACCGGAGCCTGATACCCGCGGCCTTCGCGGAGACGCTGCGCTACACCCCTCCGGTCCACATGATCATGCGGCAGTCGGCCACCGACGTCGAGGTGTCCGGCGGAACCATCCCGCAGGGGGCCACGGTGACGTGCCTCATCGGGGCCGCCAACCGTGACGAGCGCCGCTACGGCGACCCCGACCGGTTCGACATATTCCGGGACGACCTCACCACGACCTCGGCGTTCTCGGCCGCGGCCGACCACCTCGCGTTCGCGCTGGGCCGGCACTTCTGCGTCGGCGCGCTGCTCGCCAAGGCGGAGGTCGAGATCGGCATGAACCAACTGCTCGACGCGATGCCGGACCTGCGCCTCGCCGACGGCTTCGACCCGGTGGAACAGGGTGTCTTCACCCGGGGCCCCCAGTCACTACCGGTCCAGTTCACCCCGACCGACGCCTGAGCGCGGACCAGGGGTCTTCCGCGTACCCGGAATCCGGGTACGCGGAAGGCTGGGCGCCCCGAAGGCCAGCGCCCCGAAGGGGCGCGGGGAACTGCGCGCCCAGCCACGACGCACCCGCAGGCATGCAACACACCCGCAGACGACCAGCTGAACCCAGCGGAGCGCTAGTGCACGGCCGGAGTGAACTGCACCGGCAGGGAGTTGAGCCCGCGCATCCAGATCGACGGCCGCCACGTCAGCTCCGAGGGATCGACCCCCAGCACCAGGTCGGGCAGCCGCTCCAGCAGCGTCTCCACCGCCGTACGGGCCATCACGTCCGCGAGGAGCGGCGCCGGATACGGGCAGCGGTGCTCGCCGTTGCTGAACGACAGGTGCGAGGAGTTCTCCGCGCCGACATGCGACTCGGGCCAGATCTGCGGGTCCGTGTTGGCCGCTGCGAGGCCGAGGACGAGGCAGTCGCCCTCACGGATGAGCCGCCCGCCGAGCTGGGTGTCGCGCACGGCCCAGCGGCCGATGAAGTTCTGGGTCGGCGTGTCCAGCCACAGCACCTCGTTCAGCGCGTCGCCGACACTGACCCGCCCGCCGGAGACGTTGACCGCGAACCGCTCGTCGGTCAGCAGCAGACGCAGGGTGTTGCAGATCCAGTTGGCGGTCGGCTGCTGGGCCGCAGCGATGACGGAGATCAGGTCCTGCACGATCTCCTCGTCGCTGAGCCCCGCCGCGTCCTGCAGCATCCGGGAGGTGACGTCGGGACCCGGCCGGTCCCGCTTCTCCTTCACCAGCTGCATGATGCGCTCCCCGACGCGCATGTACGCCGCCACCGGGTCGTCGCCCTCGCCGGCGTCGAGGGAGATCCGCAGATCGTCGACGAGCTGCTCGGTGTCCGCGCTGCCCTGCGGCATACCGCACATCCACAGCACCGCACGGGCCGGCAGGGCGTGCGCGTACGTGCTCATCAGTTCGGTCTGCCCGCTGCCGCCGAACGCGGCGATCAGCTGCTCGGCGATCGACTGGCACTCGCGGGCCAGTTCGAACTGGTCGACCCCCTCCAGCGCCTGCGTGATGACACCGGCCCGGCGCTGGTGCTCCGGGCCCTCGGTGAACAGCACGGACGGCTGGTAGCCGACGAACGGCATCAGGGGCCAGTCCGCCGGAATGTTCGGCCACTGGTTCCAGCGCCGGGAGTCCCGCGCGAACAGCTCGTCATGGCTGGTCACATAGCTGACCTCGGGGTAGCCGAGGACGAGCCAGGCCGGGATGTCGCCGTCGAGGAAGACCGGAGCCACCGCTCCGTGGTCCCTGCGCATCGTGCGGTACAGCTGCGAGGGCGTCTGCTGGTACTCCAGACCGCCCAGCTGCACGGCGGAACCGTGTGCCGGGCAGCCCGGTGGAGGGGTCTTCGACGAAGTGGAGCCGGTGGTGTCGCTCACGACGTCCCTTCCTGGGACAGGGCCAGTGCGTAGAGATGGTCCACGAGAGTGATCAGGACTTCCTTGCCCGACGACCTGACGCGCGCGTCGCAGTCGACCATCGGCACATGGTCGCCCAGCGCGAGTGCCTGCCGGATCTCGTCGAGCGAGAACCGCTGCTCGTCGTCGTCGAAGCGATTGACGGCCACCACGAACGGCGTCTTGTGGTGTTCGAGCCGGTCTATCGCGTACCAGGAGTCCTCCATGCGCCGGGTGTCGACGAGGACGATCGCGCCCAGCGTGCCGGAGAACAGCCGGTCCCACAGGAAC
Source organism: Streptomyces sp. NPDC127119 (assembly GCF_042677425.1). NCBI lineage: Bacteria > Bacillati > Actinomycetota > Actinomycetes > Kitasatosporales > Streptomycetaceae > Streptomyces > Streptomyces sp. NPDC127119. The sequence continues at coordinate 5,802 of NZ_JBHXTO010000106.1, forward strand.
CAGAAGCGCTCCTGGCCCGGTGCGCCGAACAGGTAGAGCACCATCCGCTGGTTGAGGCTGATGCGCCCGAAGTCGAAGGCGACGGTGGTCGTGGTCTTGCGCTCCACCCCCGCCGTCTCGTCGACGCCCTGCCCCGCCTGCGTCATCACCTCTTCGGTGTTCAACGGCCGGATCTCGCTGACCGAGCGGACCAGGGTGGTCTTGCCGGCGCCGAAACCGCCCACGACGACTATCTTCAGTCCGGTCTCGGCGGCATCGGCCAGCGGCGTGCGCTGGGCGGGCAGCTCAGAGGTTGCGGAGCCCATGGAGCACCTCCTGCAGCAGTGCGGTTTCGGGGAGGGTCGCGACGGAATCGGCCGCGCGGGGGTGACGGGCGCTCACCTTGCCCATGGCATGGAGGTCGCCGAGGAGGATGCGTACGACGGTGATGGGCAGCTTGAGTTCGGCCGAGACCTCGACGAGCGCCGTGGGGTGCCGGCACAGCTCAAGAATCCGGACGTGCTCGGACTGCATGCCGGCGGTCGGCTCGCACTCGCTGACGATCAGCGTGACCAGGTCGAAGGCGTCATCGGCTTCGCTGCGTCCGCCCGTGACCGTGTAGAGCCGGTCCGGGTCGCCGATGTCCACGGGTTTGCGGCTCACGCCGAGGCACCCCTGGTGGTGACGGGCGTCCGGGGTTCGGCCCGCAGATGGTCGCCGATCTGCTCGACCAGCTCGGTCATCTGATGGCCGACGACGCCCGGGTCGGCGCTCTCCTCGGCGACGAGCGCGAGGTGCGCGCCCTGGCCAGCCTCGACGATGAACAGGAGGCCTCCGTGGAACTCGGTCATGGAGTGCCGGACGCCGCCGGTTCCGTCGCCGAACTCCACGGACGCGCCCTGGGCGAGAGCCTGGATGCCGGAGCAGATCGCCGACAGCTGGTCGGCCTGGTCGAGGGTCAGGTGTTCCGTCCAGCACAGTTTCAGACCGTCCCGGGACAGGACGAGTGCGTGGCGGGTGCCCGGCGTGCGCTCCAAGAGGTTCATCAAGAGCCAGGTGAGGCTGTTGTCAGTGGTCTCCATGATGGGCGGGTCGGGTGATGACCAGTCGGTGGTCACCCGGCCCGTTCCTCCAATCCAACGGGGTGCGGCGAATCAATGCGGGTGGTCTTGCGGAGCTGTGCGAGGGACGGAGGGGATCTAGCCGTCCGTCCCGGGTCCGGTCTCGGGTCCGGCGTCCTCGGCGGGCGCGGCGGGGGAGCCGTCGGTGGCCCCTGCGGCGTGCCGGCCGCGGTGGAAGGCGCCGAACCGGCTTCCGGCGTCGCGCGCCGGACCGTTCACGTCGGGCTCCGCCCTGGACGGCTCGGGGGCGTTCTTCGTCCGTCCTCGTTCCGCCTCGGCCATGGTGCGGCCGGGAGCCCGGACCGGCAGTCCGCCCGGAGTGGCCGCGCCGCGCCGGCGGGGGATGTCCACCGGGGGCGCCTCGTCCACGGGCGCGGTCGCCTGCGGAACGCGTATCGGAAACGATTCCTCGGCCTCGGGGGCCGGCGCCGGGGCCTGGGGTGCGGCCGGTGCGGCGGCCGGGAGATTCGCTCCGGGGAGCGGACGCTCGGGACCGACCGGCTCGCGCTGCTGCGCCACCAGCTGGGGCGGCAGCAGGACGACGACACCGGTGCCGCCGCGTGAGGAGGGGCGGTAGTTGACGCTGATGCCGTGCTTGGCGGCGAGCCGTCCCACCACACTCAGGCCCAGCCGGGTGCCCTGGAGCGAGGCGAGGTCCGTGAGCCGGCCCGACACCGACTCCTCGGCCCGGCGCATGGAGGCGTCGGACATCTTCAGTCCGCTGTCCTCGATGGTGATGACGAGACCGGCGCTGCGCTCCTCCACGTACACGTGGACCTCGTCGATCGGCGGCGAGAAGTTGGCGGCGTTGTCCATGAGTTCGGCCAGCAGGTGCATGACGCCCTCGGCGGCGAAGCCCGCGATGGCGGCCTTGCTGGAGTTGTGCAGCCGCACCCGCCGGTACGCGGCGATCCGGCCGACGGAGCCGCGCAGGATGCTCTCCATGACGATCGGCTTGTTCCACACGCGGCTGGAGCGACCGCCCATCAGCAGGGCGAGCCGGTCGGTCATGAGGCCCAGCTGGGAGGTGCTGTGGTCCAGCCGCAGCAGGTCGCCGAAGATCTCGCCGCCGTGGCGGTCCTGCATGTCCCGGAGGTCGGCGAGCATACCGACGGTCTTGGCCTGGACCCGGCTGAGCGCCTTCGCGGAGGCGGCCTGTGCGGCGGCGGACCGGCGCTCGCTGTACGCCAGTTCACGGATGAACGATTCCGCGGGGGAGCGCAGCAGCGGGTTGGACGGCCAGTCGAGCTTGGCGAGCACGGTGTCGGCGGAACTGCCCTCGCGCAGCAACGACACCGCGGCGGGCAGGGTGTCGTTGGTCAGGCGCTCGAGTTCCTGCGTCCCGTTGGCCAGTTCGCGCCGCATCATGGCGAGGTCCGACTGGGAGTCGGTGGTGCGCCCTACGGACTGGGCGACCTCGGTGGTGAAGACGTGCAGCATCCGGCGCAGATACGGGTCGGAGGGGGTGGGCAGCCCGGCCAGGACCTTGTCGGCCCCGACACCGTTCTTCAGCTGCTCGGCCACCGCCGGCAGGGTCACGTTGACCAGCTGGTCCGTCTCGGCGCCGTGCTGGCTCCAGTTGTTCTTGGTCATCTCCAGTTCGCCGGTGCGCGACACCGTCTGGCGGTGGGCCCTGCGCAACCCGGCGGAGGCGAAGGCGACGAGGACCGCCATGCAGCCCCAGGCGGCGATCGCCGTACCCGCCACCCAGGGGCGGGCTCCCTCGGGGGCGAGGCCGACGGCCGCTCCGGCACCCGCCGCCGTGACGACCAGGACCGCGGGGAACACGACCGGAGTGGAACCCGTCTTCTGCGCAGATCGGCGCTGACGGGGGCGAGCAGGCACTGGCATTCCGCGGTCCCTCGGTCCGTGCGAGCAGGAGTACGTCCACAGGTGAAACGTCGCTGAGAGCCCGGAAGGCGGTGGGCCGTCCTCCGGATCAAGCGCGTCGCTCATGCTAGTCACCGGACCTGGCTGTCGGGCCCGGCAGGGCTCTCATCCCCCCATTGACTTCACATCGTCGGGAAATGGCTACCGCGTAACCACTGTGTGGTAGACGAACTGAGTTGCCGTCAACTGGGCACTGAGATGCGGCAGTCGGCATTTTCATGCACTTTGCCGCCCGCGTGGCGTGTTCGAAACTTCGTCAGCTTCGATCAATGAGGTGCATTTTCAGCCAACTACCCGCTGATCCTGGCCGATGCGCCGACCGTCTCGACGGCCAGAACCTCTGTGTCGAGCAAGGACATGAACGCTCTCGCCGCCGGGCTGGTCGCCTCCGGCGGAGGCAGCATCGCGACCGTCTCGTACGGCGTCTCGGTGTCCGCCTTCAGCGGGAAGGCCGGGAGGGCCGGCCGCTTGTGTGCGAAGTGGCGCGGTACGACGGCGATGCCGAGGCCCTCCTCGACGAGGTCGAGCAGGCTGTGCACGTCGTTCACCTCCAGGGTGACCGTGCGCTGCACCCGCGCCGCCGCGAAGGCCGCGTCGGTGGTGCGGCGCGGCCCCCAGTCGGGATGGAAGTCGACGAAGTCCTCGCCGCCCAGCTCGTACGGGGTGACCGGGCCGCCGCCCGCCAGCCGGTGCGAGGGATGGCAGACGACCGTCATCGGCTCGCGGGTCAGCGGCAGGCTGCGCAGCTGCTCCGTGTCCGCGCGGGTCGTCACCGCGAACGCCAGGTCCAGCCGGCCCGCGGCGACGTCCTCCGCGAGCGCGCCGGAGCCGGCCTGCCGCAGCCGGATCTCCACGTCCGGATGCCGCCTGCGGAACTCGGCCAGCAGCGGGGCCACGTGCACGCCCGCGATGCACTGCTCGGTGCCCAGTGAGAGCGTGCCGCGCAGTACGCCCTGGACTGCGGCCACCGCGTCGTGCGCCGCGCGGACCTGCGCCAGGATGCGCTCCGCCTCGGTCAGCAGGGCCCGCCCGGCCTCGGTGAGGGTGACCCGGCGGGTGGTGCGGACGAACAGCGGCGCGCGCAGCTCGCGCTCCAGGGCCCGGATGGAGGCGGACAGGCCGGACTGCGACACCATGAGGCGTTCGGCCGCCCGGGTGAAGTGCTGGTCCTCGGCGACCGCGACGAAGTGCTGAAGGTGGCGCAATTCCATGATTGAGAAGCGTATCCGCTGAATCCCATCCGATTCTCCTGTTGGACCACTGTCGGTGGGGCAGGCGAGAGTGGACCGTGGTCCACTCCGTACCGACCCCTCTGGAGAACGCGTTGTACACCGCACACACCGACCGCTACGCGGACATGCCCTACCGGCGCACCGGACGCAGCGGCCTGAAGCTGCCCCCGCTCTCCCTGGGCCTGTGGCACAACTTCGGCCCCGACCGGCCGGTGGACACCCAGCGCGCGATCCTGCGGCGAGCGTTCGACCTGGGTGTCACCCACTTCGACCTGGCCAACAACTACGGGCCCCCGCCCGGCGCCGCCGAGTCCGCCCTCGGTGAGGCGCTGAAGGCGGACTTCGCGCCGTACCGCGACGAGCTGGTCATCTCCTCCAAGGCCGGCTACCTGATGTGGCCGGGCCCGTACGGGGAGTGGGGCTCGCGCAAGTACCTGCTGTCCTCGCTCGACCAGAGCCTGAACCGCATGGGCCTCGACTACGTCGACATCTTCTACTCGCACCGCCCCGACCCGGAGACTCCCCTTGAGGAGACGATGGGCGCGCTGCACTCGGCCGTCCAGCAGGGCAAGGCGCTGTACGTCGGTGTCTCGAACTACTCTCCGGAGCAGACCCGCGAGGCCGCCCGCATCCTGGGCGAGCTGGGCACCCCGCTCCTCATCCACCAGCCGCGCTACTCGATTCTCGACCGGCGCCCCGAGGAGGAAGGGCTCCTGGACGCGCTCGACGAGCTGCGGATCGGGTCCATCGCCTACTCGCCGCTGGAGCAGGGCCTGCTCACGGGCCGCTACCTCGACGGGATCCCGGAGGGGTCGCGGGCCGCGAGCGACAGCCCCTTCCTGAGCGCGGACAAGCTGACCGAGGAGCTGGTCGCCGATCTGCGCGCGCTGAACGACATCGCGAAGTCCCGCGGGCAGTCCCTCGCGCAGATGGCGCTGGCGTGGGTGCTGCGGGGTGGGCGGGTCACTTCCGCGCTGATCGGTGCGAGCAGTCCGCAGCAGCTGGAGGACAGTGTGGCCGCCACGGGGAATCTGGAGTTCTCGCAGGAGGAGCTGGACCGGATCGACGCGCTCGTCCAGCGGTAACGCTCCGCTGGGGGTGCGGGGATTGGCTGCGGGCCGGTGGGGGTCGGCCGCGCAGTTCCCCGCGCCCCTTGGGGGGCTGGTGTGGTGGGTCGGCTGTGGGCCGGTGGGGGCTGGTCGCGCCGTTCCTCGCGCCCCTGAAGGGGGGCGGGTGGCGAACTAGTCGCGTTATTCCGCTGCCGGGACCCGGTCCAGGAAGCCGGATACCGTGCGGATTCGGGCGTCCTCGGTCAGGGTGATGACGTCGGAGCCGGCTACCGGGGACGAGCCGTCCGTGGGGTTCACCAGTTCCCAGGTGAAACGGGCGATGTCGTGGTGGCCGTCCACCGGACCGGCCGGGCGGAAGACGAAACCGGGGAACCGCTCGTGGGCTGCCGCGATCACCGTCGCGATCGCGTCGTGCCCGCGCACATCGGCGAGCGGATCGGTGTACCCGCCGTCCGCGGTCCAGGCGGCGGCCACCGCCTTCGCCAGGGCCTCGGCCCCGTCCGCGTTCCACGCCTCGAAGTAACGGGTGACGGCGGTCTCGTAACGGTTCTCGTTCTCGGACACGTTCACGGACATGATGAATCAGCCTCCATCGAGGTCTTCGGGATGCGGTACCGCAACCATGCCGGGCGCCGCCGGGACCGTCGATTACCCCTCGGGTAATGGGCCGCCGAGCGCGGATTCCGTACGGACGGAGACGGTCCGAGCCGTTTCGGCCAAGCGAAGCTGTGAATATGCCAAGAGACTGGCTGGAAAGACGTGGTGACACTGTGTCAGGAGTGGCGATACTCAAAGGCTAGGGCAATTCACCCTTCCACTCCTCGGAACAGCGCCACGGTGCACGCCGGAACGAGCCGCGCGAAAGACCGGAAAGAGAGGCCGACAGGCGGCGAGCCGATGCGATGGGGAGTGATCGTGCACGATGAATTCCTGTGCCACGTCACCGCGTACGGAGTCTGTGGCGGAATGTGGGTCGGCGTACCGCTCGGCACCTACCGGGCGCCCACTCTGGCCCTGGCCATGTGGTGGTTACGGGACCGGGCGTCCTGGATCGCCGAGCGACTGGACCCCGACCCCTACGCCCCCTACTTCCCGCCGAACTCGATGGCGCCCGTCGCGGGCACGACCCCCGATGCGCCCGGGCTGCTGCGCCGATGGTGCGGCGACGACGCCCAACAGGAGCTGACCGCCGAGGAGTTGGCCGCCGGACATCTGGTGCGCATCGCCACGAGCGACGAGACCACCGAGTACGAGCTGCTCGCGGAGTCCGTCGACGCCCTGCGGATGCAGCGGACCCTCCCCTTCCTGTCCGCCCCGGCCGCCTGAGCCGCCCCTCCCTCGATGGTCGGGCTCGGCGCCCGCAGCAGGCGCACATGTGGACGGATGGCTAGAATTCAGGCATGGAAGAGCGGTCCGCGGTGCCCGAACTCGTCCTCGAAACGGAGACGGGCTCCACGGTGATGACCCCGGACCACGCGTACCACGTCGGCCGGGACCCGCTCTGCGACATCGTCATCGAGGACGCCCGGGTCTCCTGGCACCACGCGGTCCTGCGGCCGGGCACCGACCACTGGACGCTGGAGGACGAGAACAGCACGAACGGCACGTACGCCGACGGCCGCCGCGTCCACGAGTGGGACGTCGGCCCCGGCAGCGTCCTGCGCTTCGGCGCCCCCGGCGACGGCCCGTGCGCCGTGCTCGCCGACCGGGCCCCGCCCGCCCCCGAACGGCCCTCGGCCGTCTCCCTGCCCGCCGCGACCGGCACCTTCCGGCAGCCCACCAGCGTGCGCCCGCTGCCCTCCCGCACCGTCCGGATCGGCCGGGCCGACGACAACGACCTCGTCGTCGACGACCTCGGCGTCTCCCGCCGCCACGCGGAGCTGCGCGCGCTGCCGGACGGCACGTACGAGATCGTCGACCTGGGCAGCCACAACGGCACCTTCCTCAACGGGCAGCCCGTCACCCGCGCCCGTATCGACGCGGGCGACATCGTCGGCATCGGCCACTCGGCGTTCTGCCTGGTCGGCGACCAGCTTCAGGAGTACGTCGACACCGGCGAGGTCTCCCTCGACGTGCAGGACCTCGTCGTCGCCGTCGACCGGGGCCGCAGGACGCTCCTCGACGGGGTCTCCTTCCCCGTCGGCGAGAAATGCCTGCTGGCCGTCGTCGGCCCCAGCGGCGCGGGCAAGTCCACGCTCCTCAACGCCCTGACCGGACAGCGCCCCGCCGACCGGGGCACGGTCCTGTACGACGGCCGCGACCTCTACCGGGACTACGCCGAGCTGCGCCGGCGCATCGGCCTCGTACCGCAGGAGGACATCCTGCACGCCCAGCTGACCGTGCGGCGCGCCCTCACCTACGCCGCCGAACTGCGCTTCCCCCAGGACACCGCGAAGGCCGAGCGCGAGGCCCGCGTCGACGAGGTCATCCGCGAACTCGGCCTCGGACAACGTGCCGGGCAGGCCATCCACAGCCTCTCCGGCGGCCAGCGCAAACGCGTCAGCGTGGCCCTCGAACTGCTCACCAAGCCCTCCCTGCTCTTCCTCGACGAGCCGACCTCGGGGCTCGACCCCGGCATGGACCGCTCCGTGATGCACATGCTGCGCGGGCTGGCCGACGACGGGCGGACCGTCGTGGTCGTCACCCACAGTGTGCTCAGTCTCGACGTCTGCGACCGGCTCCTCGTCCTCGCGCCCGGCGGCAAGGTCGCCTACTACGGGCCGCCCGACGAGACGCTCGCCTTCTTCGGCTACGAGCAGTGGCCGGAGGCGTTCGAGGCGTTCGAACGCGACCGGGAGAGGGACTGGGCCGGGGACTATCGCGTGTCGGCCCAGTACCGCCGGTACATCGTCGACTCCACCGCCCAGCCCCGCCTGCCGCAGGCCGCACCCGCCCCCGGCGGGGTCGTGCGTCCGCCCAAGGCGCAGAGCTGGGGCTCGCAGCTGGGCACCCTCGTGCGCCGGTACGCCGCCGCGCTCGGCGCCGACCGTACGTTCCTCGCCATCATGATCGCCCTGCCCTTCGTGATGGGGGCGATGGCCCGGGCCCTGGCGGGCAGCAGGCTCACGCAGGAGACCGCGATGAACGCGCTGCTCATCCTCTGCGTCGGCGGAGTCCTGACGGGCGCGGCCAACGCCGTGCGCGAACTCGTCAAGGAACGGGTGATCTACCAGCGGGAACGGGCCGTCGGCCTGTCCAGATCGGCGTACCTGATGTCCAAGGTCGTCGTCCTCGGCACGGTCACCGTGCTCCAGGCCGTCGTCCTGACGCTGGTGGCGCTGCTCGGCGTCGACCTGAACGCGCCCGGCGGCGAGGGCGTCCTCCTGCCACCCCTCGTCGAGATCACCGTCGCCGTGGCCCTGCTCGCCTTCACCGCGATGATGCTCGGCCTCCTCGTCTCCGCGCTGGTACGCAAGGAGGAGGTCACGATGCCGCTGCTCGTGCTCCTCGCGATCGTGCAGGTGGTGTTCTGCGGCGCGCTGCTGAAACTCGACGGCGTCCCCGGCGTCGAACAGCTCTCCTGGCTGGTGCCCTCGCGCTGGGCGCTCGGCGCCATGGCCGGCACGGTCGGACTGGCGCGGCTCGTCCCCGGCGACCTGACCGCCGACCCGCTGTTCCGGCACTCGGCCGGTGTGTGGCTGCTCAACATGGGCATGCTCGTCGTCCTCTCGGCCGTCTTCGGCCACCTCGTGGCCCGGCTGCTCAGACGGCACGAACCCGCGGTCATGCGGAAGTAGGAAGGGGGAGCCGGACGCGATGACGACGACAACTCCCGCATTCCGCCCCACCCACGTGGTTCCGCGCGACGGCATGCCCGCCTGGGACGCCCCCGATCCGGCCCGGCCCACCGTGCCCCTCGACGCCCTCCTGCCCGTCCGGCTCGTCGAGCGGCGCGGCGACTGGGGGCACGTCCTGTGCGCCAACGGCTGGTCCGCGTGGGTCGACGTCCGGCTGCTGGTCGCCGTCCCGCAGGACCCGCCCGCCGCCGGACAGCCGCTCGCCCGCACCGCCGATCCACGCCCGCTGCTGGCCCGCGCCGAGGAGACGCTGCGCCGCTACCGGCAGCACGTCGAGGAACTGGCGGCCGGACGCCTCGACCGGGAGGCGTTCCACGACCTGACGACGGGGATGCGGGTCGGGATCGTCGTGGAGGGGGAGGCCGTCTGGCTGTACGAGTCCGAACACGAGCGGTGGGTGTACTGCGACGGCACCCGCGCGAGCACATACGCGACGAACCGGTCACCGTCCACGACGCCGGACGCCCCGGACCCCCCACCCACCGAACTCCCACCCGAGCCACCCACCGGCCCAGGCCCGCCCGGCGTCGCGTCCGCCCCGTCGGAGACCGACCCCGAGCCGCCCGCCGTGGGTGGCCATGCACCGACGCAGGTGGTGCGGGGAGCTGGACGGGAGCCCTCACCGTTCGCGGAGGCGGAGCCCGCACCCGGCGTGCGGAGTGCCGTGTCGGAGTCGGCTCAAGCCGTCCCGGCGAGCGGACCCGAGTCACCTCCGGCCGGGCTGGAGGCCGGGCCGGAGCCTACGCAAGCTGTGCGGAGCACCGAGTCCGAGCCGGTGCGACACGTGCGGGGAGTCAGACCCGATCCGACTCGGGTCGTGCGGGCGGTCGAGCCCGAGCCGACTCAGGTCGTGCCGGGTGGTGAGTCGGAATCCGGCCGGGGTGTGGGCGACGCGGGGTCCGCGTCGCCCGAGGGGCCCGAAGGCGTCCGGCATGCTCCGACCCGGTTTGTCGCCGGGAACGGGGACGGGGGCCGTGTCGGGCGTGGTGACCCGTGATGGCGTACGGCACCGGTCCACATGCCGGGCGGTCCTCCGAGCTGGTCGGGAAGCAGATCGCGGGCTACCGGATCGAGCGCGAGGTCGGCCGGGGCGGCATGGCCGTCGTCTACCGGGCCAAGGACCTGCGTCTCGACCGCACGGTCGCCCTGAAACTGCTCGCCCCCGAACTCGCCCGCAACGACACGTTCCGCAAACGCTTCACCTACGAGTCACGGGTGGCCGCCGCGATCGACCACCCCCACATCGTGCCGGTCTTCGAGGCGGGCGAGACGGACGGCGTCCTCTACATCGCCATGCGGTACGTGGCGGGCCGCGACCTGCGTCATCTCCTCGACAAGGAGGGGCCGTTGGCCATCACGACAGCCACCCGCATCGCCGTACAGGTGGCGTCCGCGCTCGACGCCGCCCACGACCACGGGCTGGTCCACCGGGACGTGAAACCCGGCAACATCCTGGTCGCGGCGGGCACGGACAGCGACCACCCCGAGCACGTCTACCTCACCGACTTCGGGCTGACGAAGAAGTCGCTGTCCCTGACCGGGTTCACGACCGTCGGCCAGTTCGTCGGCACGCTCGACTACGTGGCGCCCGAGCAGATCTCCGGGCGCCCGGTCGACGGCCGCTGCGACGTCTACAGCCTCGCGTGCGTCGTGTACGAGACCCTGGCGGGCGGGCCGCCGTTCCGACGCGACGACGACATGGCGCTGTTGTGGGCGCACCAGTACGACGTGCCGCCGGCGGTGTCCGGGAAGCGGCCCGACCTCGCCGGTGGCGTCGACGGCGTCCTGGCGAAGGCTCTCGCGAAGAGTCCCGATGACCGGTACGGGTCGTGTCTCGCGTTCGTGGCGGCGTTGCGGGCGGCCGTCGTGGGGGAGCCCGAGCGGGGTTGGGCTCCGCCCTTGCCTCCGGCGTGGGCTCGGCCCGTGTTCCCCGCCTGGGACGGGGGTCCGTAGGGGGTGTGCCGGGTGCGGGTCCGTCGTGGCTGGTCGCGCAGTTCCCCGCGCCCCTTTCGGGGCTGTCAGGTTCTGGTGAGCAGCAAGTGGGCGTGGGGGAACTGGCGTTCGTCCTCCCTGGGGGCCCTGACGAGGCGGGCCTTCTCCGTGAAGCCCGCCTCCGTCAGCAGGGCGGCCACGTGGTCGGGGGACCAGCGGTAGGCGAGCGCCACCTTGTGGTCGAAGGACTCCACCAGCTCCGAGGGGTCGTCGTGGGCCTGGAACGCGAGCAGCAGGTGACCGCCCGGCGCCAGTACGCGGTGGAACTCCCCGCACACCCGCGGCAGTTGCTCCGGCGGGGTGTGGATGATCGAGTAACGCGCCACCGCACCGGACAGCTCGCCGTCCGCAAGATCCAGCGCGGTCATCGACCCCACCTCGAACCGCAGGTCCGGACGGGCCGCACGGGCGATCGCGATCATCTCCGGAGACAGGTCGATGCCGGACACGTCCAGGCCGAGCGAGTCCAGCAGCGAGGTCACATGCCCCGGACCGCAGCCGAGGTCGGCCACCGGACCGCCGCCGTCCGCGTGCACGTAGACGGCGAACGCCCCGAGCATCGCCCGGTCCAGCGGGAAGTCCTCCAGCCCGTTGGCGAACAGCTCGGCGTAACGGGCGGCCCATGTGTCGTAGGCCGTTCGGGTGGGGTCAAGGAAGTCCGGCTCGATCATGGATGCGTACGGTAGTACGGCCCGCGGCCGTCAGTCCCTCGGATTCTCCAACTCGCCGTGATGACGCGTACGGGAGGCGAGCAGCGCGCCCAGGAAGCCGGTGACCAGGCCCCAGAGCAGGGCGAGACCGAGCGCGCCCCACAGCCGTGGGCGCAGGAAGAGTTCGCCGGACAGACCGCCGCCGAGGTCTCCGATGCCGAACAGCGACAGCCCGTAGTGCGCGTCGATCCGGCCGAGCAGGCAGACGGCGAGCACGGTGAGCGCGAGTGCGACGGCCAGGTGCAGGCCGTGCCGCCAGGCCCGCATCCGGGCAGGTGAGCGCGAGGCCATCAGGAAGGCGACGGCGAGCAGGAGCACCGCATCGACGACCACCAGCCACCACACCCTGCCGTCCTGCTCCGAGAGCGTGCTCAGATTCAGCGTCGAGAGGTCCGGTGTACGCAGCACCCGGTCCAGTACCTGCGGCATCGGCAGCCCGAACGGCCCCTCGACCCTGCCGTCCCAGGTCGCGCCCAGACCGATCGTGAAGACGGGCCAGACGAGGTTCGGCAGCCCGAGGAGCACGACGGCGAGCGTCTGGGCGGCATGCCCCCGTGTCACCGCCACCACCAGCGCGATGACCACGCCCAGGACCACGTACGCGAGCAGCAGCACGACCATGGCGTACGCGGCCGGTCGCACCGACTCCTGGAAGCGCAGCAGCCGGGGCGGGAGCGGCGCCCGGGGCGAGACGAGCAGTGCGAGGACGAGGACGCCGGCCAGCCACAGGAGGCCGAAGGGCAGGGTCACCGGCACATCGGTCTCGAATCCGACCCGCGGCGACGAGGCGCCGAACAGATCGCCCAGCTCGGAGAGCCTGCCCTCCCCGAGGGAGACGGCGAAGGTCCGGCGGGCCGACAGCGCGAGCGCGGTCAGGGCGAGCAGCCACAGGACGGCGATACGGCCGGCCCAGCCCGCCAGTTCGGGCAGGCCCGCGACGGCCCGGTGGCGCAAGGGCCGCAGGAAACCGGTGGCGACGACCAGGGCTCCGGTCAGCGTCACCGAGAGCGGGAGCACGGTCAGGCCCGCCCGGGTCTCGGCGATCGCTCCGGCGTTCCCGGCGATCTTCACCGAACCGCCGACCGCGGTCACCACCGTCGCGGCGACGACCCGTGGGAACACGCCGTCGGGCAGGTCGGCGGCCCCCGCCGCCCACAGTCCGAGCGCGGCGACCACGAGCATGGCGATCAGTCCGGCGAGGACCGTCGCCAGGGCCTGGACCCAGCCGTGCCGGGACACTGCCTGGTCAGGGGCTGTAGAGAGGCTCACGCTGTCACGCTAGGCAGGCCTGCGGCGGCGCGCCTGCCGGGAGGGCCGACCGCGTCGGCTTGCGGGCGATACGGGACCGGAGCGCACAATGGGTTCGCTGCCGATTTAAACGTGACAGAGCACCGCAAAGTGCCTGCATCATCGCGGTGCCGCAGTGTCGCTACGCCGGGAAGAGGAGCTCGTGAGCGTCGAACCGCCGTCCTCAGGCCGCCCCACAGGACCGCCCTCCGGCCCCCTGTCGGGGCCGACCCGGCCGAACCACGTACCCCCACCGGACGGACGCGGCCCCACGGGCTCGTCGATCGGCGGACCGGGCGAGGGGGCCGGAGCCGGTGCGGGAGCCGGAGGAGGGGGCGGGTCGGGCGGCGGGCCCTCCGGACCGTCCGGTCCGGGCGCGGGCCGGGGCCCCGAACGGCCCTGGTGGAAGTCGGTGCCGCGGGTCGCCCTCGTCGCCGCCGCGGCCGTCGTCGCCGTGGTCCTGGCCGTGGTCCTCACCCGGCCCGACGGCACGACCGCCGCCAGGACCTCGGACGGAGAGGTCTTCCTCCAGGCGGCGGGCAGGGCGGGGCCCGATCCGTTCACCGGGTCGACGGCACGGGACGGCTCCGCCGCACCCGTGACGCCCTCACCCACGGACACCTCCGGGTCGGCCAACGTGACGCGGGGCGTGGACGGTTCGGCCCCCGGCCTCTACGGCGGATCCCGTGACGTGGCCAGCTGCGACGTCGAGAAGCAGATCTCCGCGCTGGACCGGGCCCCCGACAAGAAGCAGGCGTTCGCCTCGGTGCCGGACCTCAAGACCTCCGCGGTGCCCACCTACCTGCGCTCGCTCACCCCCGTACAGCTGCGGATGGACACCCGCGTCACCAACCACGGCTACCGCGACGGCAGGGCCACGAGCTATCAGGCGGTCCTGCAGGCCGGCACCGCGGTCCTCGTCGACGACCGCGGTGTTCCCCGCGTGCGCTGCGCCTGCGGCAACCCGCTGCTGCCGCCGGTCGCGCTGAAGACCACACCCAGGACGACCGGTGACTCCTGGCCGTCGTACCGGCCCTCGAACGTCGTGGTCGTCTCGCCCGCGACCCAGGTCGTCAACATCTTCGTGATCTTCGACGCGGACAGCGGCGACTGGTTCACCCGGCACAAGGGCGACACCGGCGGCAAGGACCGCAGGACCGATCCCCCGGCGAACCAGCCGTCCCCGTCGACGAGTTCACCGTCGTCGCCCTCCTCGGACTCCCCGTCGCCCTGCGTGTCCGTGGGGGACGGTGCGACCGTGCCACCGGGCGGGTCGGCGAGCCCGTGCCCCTCGACCTCCCCGGCCACGCCGTCGTCGCCCTCCGAGGAGCCCGGGTCGCCGTCGTCCGAAGCGCCGGCACCGGAGTCCTCCGAGCCGGTGCCCGACGACGCGTCCGGCACGACGACGGAGTCGGCCGCGAGTCACAGCGTCCCGGAGTCGGCCGCGACCTCTCCGGGACTGTGAGGGGCCTCCCGCGGGCTACTCGTCGATCGCGGCGCCGAACGCGGCGCCCAGGGAGGGCGCGCCGAGGGTGTCGGCCCCGTACGTCCACGAACCCGCGGCCGTGATGCCGCCCGTCCCGGCCGACAGCACCCAGACGAAGCCGTCGCCCGCGTTCTCGCCCGGCGCCGAGGCCAGCAGCCCGAAGCGGCCGTCCGCGTTCGGGTCGGTGAGACGGACCTGGCCGCCCCACTTGTCGCCCTTCTCGGGCACCCCGGACACATCCGCGGAGTCCTGGTCCCAGGACTTGGCGCCCGTCGCGGTCAGACCGGTGGACGTGCCGCGCAGCACCCACACCGCGCCCGCGTCGGCGACCGTGCCGATGTCCTCGCCCGCCGCGCCGATCGCCACGTCCGCGTACCCGTCCCCGTCCGTGTCCGCCACGGAGAGGTCCGTGCCCCAGCCGTCGCCCCGCTCGGCCGTGCCGGGGACGCCGGGGGAGTCCTGCGTCCACCACTGGACCTCGTCGGCGGGCCCGTTCTCGCCGCCGTAGCGCACGCCCACCAGACCGCCGGTCATGGTCTCGCCACCGTCGTCGGGGGAGTTCGGCTCGCCGGTCACCAGGTCGTCGTAACCGTCGTTGTCGATGTCCCCGGACGCGGTGACCGGGCCACCGCGCACATCCCGCTCGTACGTCAGCCCGTCCGCCTGCCCGGAGAGGTAGGTCGACCAGCCGTGCCCCGGTTCGTCACCGGCCGTCACGCCCGACACGACGAGATCCGCGAACCCGTTCCTGTCGTAGTCGCCCGTGGTCAGCGACTTGGGCAGGATGTTCCGCTGCTGCGCCCGGGCGGAGAGCGGCGCGGTCGAGCGCCGCTCCATCGAACCGGGCGCGGCGGCGTCGTAGGCGAACAGTTCCAGGCCGTTGTGGTCCATGACGGCCAGCAGGTCGGCCGGTGTCTCGTCCGTGAAGTGCCCCGCGGCGAGGCCCGCACCGAACTGCTCGTCCGTGACGGGTTCCTGGGTCTCCAGCCAGTCGCTGGCCGCCCCGGTCAGGCCCGCCTTCGAGCCCCACAGGATGACGACACCGCCCGCGTCCGCGACCGTACCGAGGTCCTCGCCGGGGATGCCGACGATCGCGTCGTCGTACCCGTCGCCGTCCAGGTCACCGGTGCCGACCGCCTTGCCGAAGCCGTCACCCGTCTCCGCCGCTCCCGCGACGCCCGCGGTGGACTGGCTGAAGAGGGCGGCGCCGGTCGTCCCGATGCCCCTCGACGAGCCGTACTGCACGGTCACGAGTCCCGCGCCCTTCTTGCCGCTGACGGTCGCACCGGGGGCGCCCACCAGCACGTCCTCGTATCCGTCGCCGTTGAAGTCGCTGTTGCGGTCGGCGGCCTGCGTACCGCCGGGAGTGCCCGCGTACGCGGAGGGCGCGGTTGCGATGCCCAGTCCCGCCAGCAGAAGAAATGATGCCGCGGCGAGTGCTGTGGAACGGTTCTTGCGCATGAGTCGGCTCCTGTCAGGAAGAACGGCAGGGCAGCGCGGGGGTGTCCGGAAAGGCCCCGTTCCTTGTCCGGCGCCCTGTTCGACACCGCATGGGGCCCAAGGGTTGTACGGGAATTCCGACGCCGTTCACAGCCGAGGTGTCGGGCAGGGGTCGCAGTGCGGGTCAGGGCCGCCGGGCGGGCGGGTCCGCCCGGCCCGCATCACCTCGCGCCGTCGCCCCGCACCTGGCGGAAGAACGCCCGTACGTCCCCGACGAGCAGGTCCGGCTGCTCCATCGCCGCGAAGTGTCCGCCCCGGTCGAACTCCGTCCAGCGCACGATGTCGTTCGTGCGGTCCGCGTGGTGGCGCAGCGGGATGAAGTTGTCCCGGGGGAAGACGGCGAGCGCGGTCGGCGCGGTCGACGGCTGCGCGAGCGCGTTCCCGCCTACGGCGTGGGCGCGCTCGTAGTAGACCCGCGCGGACGAACCCGCCGTGCCCGTGAGCCAGTACAGCATCACGTTCGTGAGCAGCTGGTCCCGGCCGACCGCGTCCTCGGGACACGTGTCCGAGTCCGTCCACTCCTTGAACTTCTCCGCGATCCAGGCGAGTTGGCCGACGGGCGAGTCCGTGAGCCCGTAGGCGAGGGTCTGCGGCCGGGTCGACTGGATGTCGGCGTACCCCTGTCGTTCGCGGGACCACTCCTGGTGGCGCCGCCAGGAGGCGAGGGTGCGTTCGCGTTCGCGGGGGCTCAGCGCCGCCAGTTCCCCGGCGGTCGGCTCGGTGGTGGCCTGGGCGCCGGGCAGCAGGTTCAGATGGACGCCGATCACCCGGTCGGGGTGGGTGCGGCCCAGCTCGCGGGAGATCGCCGCGCCCCAGTCGCCGCCCTGCGCACCGAAGTGCCGGTAGCCGAGGCGGTCCATCAGCACGGCGAACGCGGCGGCGATACGGCGGTACTCCCAGCCGGTGTCGCGCGTGGGCCCCGACAGACCGAACCCGGGGATGCTCGGCACCACCAGGTGGAAGGCGTCGGCGGGATCACCGCCGTGGGCGCGCGGATCGGTCAACGGGCCGACGATGTCGAGGAACTCCGCGATCGAGCCGGGCCAGCCGTGGGTGACGATCAGCGGGGTCGCGTCGGGCTCCGGCGAGCGGATGTGCGCGAAGTGCAGGTCGGCCCCGTCGACGACCGTCGTGAACTGCGGCCACGCGTTGAGCCGGGACTCCGCCGCCCGCCAGTCGTAGGAGTGCCGCCAGTACTCCGCCAGCTCCTTGAGATACGCCCGCGGAACCCCGTACGCCCAGCCCACCCCCGGCAGCTCGTCCGGCCACCGCGTGAGATCCAGGCGCGCGTGCAGATCGTCGAGGTCGGCCTGGGGAATGTCGATACGGAAGGGACGGAGCCGGCTGCTCGGCTGAACGCTGTCGTCGTGCGGGGAGATCATGGCGGCCCATGCTAGTTCGGTCGTGGAGATCGGTCCTGTGCATAAGAAGCGGCTGGAAAAGCCTGCGCGCCACCGATGAGTTTTCCGTCGGGGGCCGGTCGGTACAGATGACAGCGTTCCCGCTCCGCTCCAGGAGGTACTCATGAGCACCGACGGATTCACCACGTGTCTCTGGTTCGACGGCAAGGCCGAGGAGGCCGCGAACTTCTACGTGTCGCTCTTCAAGAACTCCGAACTGGGGAGGACGGTCCGTGCCACGGAGGCCGGTCCCGGCCCCGCCGGTTCCGTCGTCACCGTCGACTTCGTGGCCAACGGCCAGAGGTTCGTCGGGCTGAACGGCGGACCGCAGTTCAAGTTCACCGAGGCCATCTCGTTCACGATCGACTGCGCGGACCAGACCGAGGTCGACTTCTACTCGAACGCGCTCGTCGAGGGTGGCGGCGAGCAGGGCCCCTGCGGCTGGGTGAAGGACAGGTTCGGCCTCTCCTGGCAGGTCGTGCCGACCAGGCTGACCGAGATGATCAGCGACTCGGACCAGCAGAAGGCGGGCCGCGCCATGGCGGCGATGCTCAAGATGCACAAGCTCGACCTCGCCGCACTGGAGAAGGCGTACGCCGGGGAGTGAGCGCCCGCCTGGGCGGGGCGCCCCTCAGGGGTGGGGCGTCCGCCGGGGAGGCGCCCACCACCGCGGGACGGCGGCGGTCCGGTACGACGCCGGGTGGCCTTCCGCACGTCCGGCACGGCGGTGAACGCCCGGGACGTGCGGCGTGCGGGCCGCCGGCCGGCAGGCCCGGCGCGACGGCCGCTTTCGACACCTCCTGCGGGGTGGCCGTCCGGCGCGGCGCGCAGCTCGCGTCCGGGACGTGCGAAGCGGTGGTGGCCGTCCGGCACGTGCGGCGCGGAGGTCGCCGACCGGTGGGTCCGGCACCGCGGCGGCCTCCCGGCATGTCCGCCGCGACGGCAGCCGTCCGGCACGTCCGGCACGTCCCGCACGTGCGGTACATGCCGTGCGGCGGCCGACGTCCAACCCCCGGGCGCGGTCGGCCCCGCGGGCCCGGACCGAGGGGGCGGACCCGGCCGGTCCCGGCTCAGGCCGGCCGCCGCCCCCACCCCGCGTTCAGGCCGGCAGGCCGCTGCCGCCGTGCAGTGCCGTGTACGCGCCCGCCCGGGACATCAGCTCCTCGTGCGATCCGATCTCCCGGACCGCGCCGTCCCCCATCACCACGATCCGGTCCGCACCCCGGATCGTCGACAGGCGGTGCGCCACCACGAAGGTCGTGCGCCCGTGCACCAGACGGGCCAGGGCCTGCTGGACCAGCGCCTCTGACCGCGTGTCCAGCGCGGACGTCGCCTCGTCGAGGATCAGGACGCGCGGATTGCGGATGAGGGCCCGCGCGATGGCGAGGCGCTGCCGCTGACCGCCCGACAGCCGCGCCCCGTGCTCGCCCACCACCGTGTCGAGCCCTCGCGGCAGCCGGTCCACGAACTCCAGCGCGTTGGCGTCCCGCAGCGCCGCGCGCACGGTCGCCTCGTCGGCGTCCGCGTCGTCCATGCCGTACGCGACGTTCTCCCGCACGGTTCCGTCGAACAGGATCGACTCCTGCGGCACCACCGACACGAAGCGCCGGTAGGTCCGCAGGTCCAGGGTGTTCATGTCGGCCCCGTCGAGCAGCACCCGCCCCGAGGTCGGCCGGATGAATCCGATGACGAGACTGAGCACCGTGGACTTGCCCGCGCCCGACGCGCCGACGAGCGCGATCGTCTCGCCCGGCGCGACGGAGAGGCTGAAGTCCCGTACGGCGGGCCGGTCCGCGTCCTCGTACGCGTAGCCCACGCCCTCGAACTCGACCGCCCCGCGCAGCGATTCGAGCCGCGCCCTGCCCTCGTTGTCCTCCAGCTCGGGGGCCTGCAGCACCTCGCCGACGGACCGTACGGACTCCAGGCCCTTGGTAATGACCGGGGTCAGCCCGGCCAGCGTGGTCGTGGAGTTGGTGAGGGTGGTGAGGAACGCGCTGAGCATGACGACGTCACCGGGGGAGACGGCCCACACGCCGTAGTACGCGACCAGCGCGGCCGCGGTGAGGAAGACGACCCCGATCATGTTCAGGAACACCCAGGCCAGTGAGGCGAAGCGGCCGTTGAGGAGGTCGAGCCGCAGGCCCGAGGTCAGGACCTTGTGCAGCGTGCCGTCCATGCGCCGCAGGGCCTTGCCCTCCAGGCCGTGCGCCCGGGTGACGGAGATGAGCCGGGTCATCTCCGTGACCCGCGAGGACAGTTGCTCGACCTCGTGCCGGAAGTCCTCGTTGTGGACGCGCAACCGGCCCCGCAGCCGCGCCACGAGCAGCGCCGCGACCGGCACCACGCACAGGAACACGGGGACGAACTCGGGTGTGCGCACGGCGATGATGACGAGCCCGCCCGTGAGCACGGTGACCGCGCCGAGCCCCGTCTCGGCGGTCTGCTGGACCATCTGCTCGACCGTCTCCACGTCACGGACGACCTTCGCCTGGAGGACGCCCGCGCTGACGCGTGAGTGGTAGCCGATGGAGAGGTGCTGCATACGCGTGCACAGCGCGGAGCGCAGGGCCGTGCCCATGCGGCGCACACTGCCGTAGAGCAGCCGCACGTACAGCAGGTGCAGCGGCATGTTGACGACCAGGATCGCCAGGATGACTCCGGCGTTGAGCCAGAGGTCGGAGATCGGTCCGTGCCGCACGACCGTGTCGATGATGGTCGCGGTGATCAGGGGCAGCAGCCAGACCGGGCTGTGCTTGACGGTGAAGACGGCGAACGCGGCGGCGAGCTTCCACCGGTCGGCCCGGAACAGATAGACGAGGGTGCGGACCGGGTGCTCGCCGCGGTAGCGGTGGTCGAGCGGTTTCTCCCACGAGGCCATGCAGGCCGTCCCTCCCCAGGGAGTGGCGAATACGGAGCAAGCGCTTTCTCCCCATCTCCCGATGACCTACACCCGCCGCCCCGCGATCACCCGCACCGGCCGCCCCGCGAACGCCCGCACTCGCCGCCCCGCGATCACCCTCACCCGCCGCTCCGCGATCGCCTGTCCGCCGGCGTCCGGCCCCCACCGGCCTCCTCCGGCCGCTTCAAGCCAGGTAACGGCTCGGTTTCCGACGTAAATTTCCGCGTTCCGAGGGTTGGCGGACCACTTCCGTCTGGTTATCGTTCACGCACTTCACTCAATCGTTCCGCTGAACGAATAGCGAACGCATAGCGAGAGGGACGGTCGGCCCATGCCCGACATCCATCACCCGGGACGGCGTTCCGTCCTTGCCGCGGCAGCCGCGGGCAGCGCGTCGCTCGGTGCGTCCTGGCTGCTCACCGGCTGCACGGGCGCCTCGGCCGCCCCCGCTCTGCCCAAAGGCGCGAAGGCGGGCACCCCCGACCGCGGCGGAACCCTCCGCATCGCCAGGCCGCCCGCCTCCGAGGCCGAGACCCTGGACCCGGCGAGCGCCCTGTCGGCGTACGAATACCTCGGCGCCCTCTACAACCGGCTGGTCCGCATCGGCGCGGACGGCGATCTCGCCCCCGACCTCGCCGAGTCCTGGGAGCCGGACGCCAAGGCCCGTACCTGGACCTTCCGCCTGCGCAAGGGCGTCACGTTCCACGACGGCCACGCCCTCACTTCCGCCGACGCCGCGTACACCCTGCGCCACATCCTCGACAAGGCGACGGCGTCCCCGCAGGCCGCCGTCCTCGCCCCGCTCATCGATCCGGCGAAGCTGCGAACCCCCGACGCCCACACGCTCGTCGTGCCGCTGAAGACCCCCAACGCGGAGTTCCCGAGCCTGCTCACGCACTACAACTGTTACGTCATCCCCGACGGCAGCGCCCGCGGTATCGGCCGCACCGGCATCGGCACGGGCCCCTTCAAGCTGGAGTCCTTCGCACCCGCGGGACCCGGCCGGATCACCGCGTTCACGGACCACTGGGCGGGCCGCCCGGTCCTGGACGCCATCGACTTCTACTCCGTCGCCGACATGTCGGCCCGCTCGAACGCCCTGCTCGCGGGGCAGGTCGACCTCCTCTCACAGACCAACCTGGACTTCGCGACCGCCCGCGTCGTCGCCGCGTCCGACCGCGCGACGATCGCCCGCGTCGAGAACGCCCAGTGGTACGTGCTGCCGATGCTCACCACGGAGAAGCCCTTCACCGACGTACGGGTCCGGCAGGCGATGAAGTTGGCCTACGACCCCGAGCACGTGGTGAAGGTCGCCCTCCAGGGCGCGGGCACGCCCGGCTGGGACAACCCCGTACCGCCGAGCGACCCCGCACACCTGGCCGCACACCCGGAGCACGACCCGGAACAGGCCCGCCACCTGCTGAAGAAGGCGGGCCACGAGGGCCTGACGGTCGACCTCTACACCTCCTCGTACGACCCGGTGTTCACGCCCATGGCCCTCGCCTACCAGGACTCGGCCAAGCGGGCCGGTATCCGGGTGCGGGTGAAGACGGCCTCGGCGGACTCGTACTACACGCAGATCTGGATGAAGAAGCCGCTCATGGCCACCTACTGGTACACCGGCAGACCCGTCGACCAGCTGTTCACGCAGGTCTTCCGCGGCGGTTCCTCCTACAACGAGACCGCCTGGTCGGACAAGGCGTTCGACGCGCTGCTCGACCGGGCCCGGCAGGAGACCGACGACGAGCGGCGGCGCGAACTGTACGGCGAGGCGCAGACCTTCGTCGTCGAGAAGGGCGGGGCGATGACCCCGATGTTCGCCGACCGGCTCGTCGGCATCTCGCGGAAGGTACGCGGATACGCCGAGCACGGCTTCGAGTTCGACTACCTCGGCATCGGCCTGAAGGGAGCCTGACCATGCTCTCGTTCATCGCCCGCCGCGTCCTCGCCGCCCTCGGCACCCTCGTCCTCTCCTCCGTCCTGGTCTTCCTCGCCGTGCAGGCCCTGCCCGGCGACGTCGCCACCCAGGTCCTCGGCAAGGACGCCACCCCCGACGCGGTCGCCGCCCTGCGCGAAAAACTCAAACTCGACCAGCCCGCCTGGGAGCGGTACGCCGACTGGATCGGCGGCGCCGTGCACGGCGACTTCGGACTCTCCCTCGTCTCCGGCAAGGCGGTCGGCGGCGAAGTCGGCACGTACCTCGGCAACTCCGCGCTCATCGCCCTGGTGACCGTCTTGTTCGCCGTCACCGGCTCGATCGTCCTCGGCATCCTCGCCGGCCTCTACCGCGACCGCTGGCCGGACCACCTCATCTCCACGGTCAGCCTGGTCGGGATGAGCGTCCCCGAGTTCGTCGTCGCCACCGTGCTCGTCCTCTGCTTCTCGGTCGCCCTCCCCCTGTTCCCGGCGGTCGTTCTGTACGGCCCCGAGGCGACCGTCGGCCAGCTCATGCCCGCCGTCTGGCTGCCCGCCCTCGCCCTCGCGATCGTCATGGCCGCCTACATCGTCCGGATGGCCCGCACCTCGGTCATCGACGTCATGGCGAGCGAGTACGTCACCACGGCCCGCCTCAAGGGACTGTCGACCTGGCGGGTCGTCACCCGGCACGCGCTGCCGAGCGCCCTGCTGCCGACCCTGCACGTCATCGCCCTGAACGTCGCCTGGCTCGCGGGCGGAGTCGCCGTCGTCGAGAACGTCTTCAACTACCCCGGCATCGGAAAGCTGATGCTCTCCTCCGTCCAGAACCGGGACCTGCCCGTCATCCAGGCCATCGCCCTGATCAGCGCGGTCGTGTACGTCGTCTGCAACCTGGCCGCCGACCTCGGCGCCATGGCCCTCAACCCCAAGCTCCGTACGCGCGGGAGGACCCGATGACCACCCTCGACACCCCGGCGGACGCACCCGCGGCCCCCGCAGCGCCACCGTCCGCCGTGGCCCGCGCCTGGCGCACCGTGCGCTCCTCACGGGCAGCCTCCATCGGCCTCGCGATCGTCGCCGTCCACGTCCTGATCGCCCTGCTCGCACCGGTCCTCACCTCGTACGATCCCATCGCCAACAACGCCGACCAGGCGCTCCTCGGCCCCAGCGGGAGCCACTGGGCGGGCACGGACCAGTACGGCCGTGACGTCCTGGCCCGCGTCCTGTACGGCGGCCGGTACGCGATCGGCGTCTCCGTCGCCGCGACCCTCGTCACCCTCCTGATCGGCACGGTCGTCGGCTGCGCCGCGGCCCTGCGGGGCGGCTGGTTCGACGACGTGCTGGGCCGGGTGCTCGACGCGGTGCTCTCCATCCCGTCGGTGCTCGCCCTGCTGGTCGTCGTCACCGCACTGGGCACGGGCCCGTCGGTCATCGTCCTCGCCATCGCGGTCGTGTACGTGCCCCAGGTCGTACGCGTCGTCCGGGGCGCCGCCCTCGCGGTCGCACCCGCCGACTACGTGACCGCGGCACGGGCCCGCGGCGAGAGCACCTGGGCGATCCTGCGCCGGGAGATCCTGCCGAACATCACCGACGTGGTGTGCGTCGAGTTCGCCATGCGGGCCTCCTGGGTCGTGCTGCTGATCTCGTCGCTGTCCTTCCTCGGCTTCGGCGCCGACCCGCCGACGCCCGACTGGGGCCTGATGGTGGCCGAGAACCGCACCGCCATCACCGTCGTCCCGATGGCGAGCCTCGCACCGATCATCGCCCTGGCCACACTCGTGGTGGGGCTCAACCTCGCGGCCGACGGCCTCTCCAAGGCATGGGGCGTCGACCGGATCAGGGAGGGGTCCTGATGACCGCCGCCGCCGTCGTCTCGACGACATCGCTGGTGTCCGTGAACTCGCTGTCCGTGGCCTACCGTTCGGGCGGCCGTGACATACCGGTGGTGAGCGAGGTGTCCCTGGAGGTACTGCCGGGCCGGACCCTCGCCCTGGTCGGCGAGTCGGGAAGCGGCAAGTCGACCGTCGCGGCCACGCTGCTCGGGCATCTGCGGCACGGCTCGCGGGTGACGGACGGCTCGGTACGGGTCGACGGCGCCGACGTGTTCGCCCTGCCCGCACGGGAGTTGAGGCGGCTGCGGGGCGGCACGGTCGCCATGGTCGCGCAGAACGCGGGCCACGCCCTGACCCCCTCCATGCGCATCGGACGCCAGATCGCGGAGGCCGGCGGTGACATACCCGTGGTGGACCTCCTCGAACAGGTCCGCCTGCCGCGCCCCGCCGAACTCGCCCGCCGCTACCCGCACGAACTCTCCGGCGGCCAGCAGCAGCGCGTCGCCATCGCCATGGCCGTCGCGGCCCGCCCCAAGGTCCTCGTCCTCGACGAACCGACGACCGGACTCGACGTCGTCACCCAGCGCGGTGTCCTAGACCTGATCGGCACACTGCGCGACGAACTCGGTCTGTCCGCCGTCCTGGTGAGCCACGACCTCGGCGTCGTCGCGCACATGGCCGACGAGGTCGTCGTGCTCAGGTCCGGCCGGATCGTGGAGGCGGCTGCGACGGGCCGGCTCTTCGCGATGCCCCAGGACCCGTACACCAGACGCCTGTTGGCGAGCGTGCCCCGCCTCGACGACGAAGGGCTCGCGCGCGTCGGCGAGGAGGGTGAGCGGGAGGTGCGGCCCCGGGCGCTGATCCCCGAGGAGGCTCCCGTCGCCGTCACCGCCCGGGACGTCACGATCGACTACGGGTCCAGTCGTGCCGTGAACGGCGTCTCCTTCGACGTCCGGCGGGGGGAAGTCCTCGCGCTGGTCGGGGAGTCGGGGAGCGGGAAGTCCACGCTCGCCTGGGCGCTGGCGGGGCTGCGGACGCCGTCCGGCGGCACGATGACGCTCGGCTCCGGCTCCGGTACCGGCTCCGGCTCCGGTTCGGACTCCGGCTCCGGTGACCTCGCCCGGCCCGCCGGGAAGCGGCCGGCGGCATTGCGGCGGCGGGTCCAGCTCGTCTTCCAGAACGCCGACACCTCCCTCAACCCGCGCCGCTCCGTCGGGGACGCGGTGCGGCGGCCACTGCGCTTCTTCGGCACGACGGACTCGCGCGCCGAGACCGCGGTACGGGCCCGCCAGCTCATCTCCGACGTACGCCTCGACCCCGCCCTCGCCGAACGGCTGCCCGCTCAGCTCTCCGGCGGGCAGCGGCAGCGGATCGGGATCGCGCGGGCGCTGGCGGGTGAGCCGGACGTACTCATCGCGGACGAGATCACGACGGCACTGGACGTGTCCGTACAGGCTGACGTGCTGCGCCTGCTCGACGATCTGCGGCGGGAGCGGGAGCTCGCGTGCCTGTTCATCAGCCACGACCTGGCCGTCGTGCGGGGGATCGCGGATCGGGTGGTGGTGCTGTGGCGGGGCGTGGTGGTGGAGGAAGGGCCGACGGACTCGGTCTTCTCCTCGCCCGGACATCCGTACACACGTCAGCTGATGGCGGCGGTGCTGGAACCCGATCCGGAGGCGCGGTCCGTGACGGGGGCTGTGCCGGAGTGGGTGGACGCGGCGGAGGGCGGTGACCTGTGGGTCACCTCTGCCGGGGGGCATCGCGTGCGGCGGTGGCGGGCGGTCGAGTGAGGGGCTTTTTCCGCCCCCGCCGCCCCTACCCGTTCCCGTCCACGTATGGGGGCTGCGCCCCCTGATCGCGCTGCGCGCTCGTCCTCAAACGCCGGACGGGCTGAAGATTGCCGCCGGTCCGGCTGTATCTCAGCCCGTCCGGCG
>NZ_JBHXTO010000107.1:0-10485 GCF_042677425.1 Streptomyces sp. NPDC127119
GGGCGCAGCCCCGTTTTTCAGGGGCGCGGGGAACGGCGCGCTCAGCCACGCACGGCCCGCAGTCGGAAGCGTGCCCCAGGCCCCACCTCCTCAGGGGCGCGGGGAACGGCCCCCGCCGGGACGCAGGCGGGAGTGGTTTGTGGGGCGCCGTAGGGTTGACGGATCAGCAGATCGACATCGGACAGGGGACCAGCCATGGGCACTCCACGCCTGAGCAGTACGCCGTTGCCGGGAATCGGGGTGCGGTACGACCTCACGACCCGCGAACAACGCCGCATCTCCGTGGTCGCGCACCGCGACGGAGGCCGCACGCTGAGCGCGTACCGCAAGGACGACCCGGACGCCTGCGCCCTCTCCGTCCGGCTCTCCGCGGGAGAGTCCGACGCGCTCATCGACGCCCTGATGCCCGCCCACCACAGCCCCAGCCTGCTGTCCACGACCGAGCTGGGCCTGGTCGCCGAACGCATCGAGCTGTCGTCGACCTCGTACTGGAACGGACGCCTGCTGGGCGAGACCTGCATGCGTACGGAGACCGGCGTCTCGATCGTCGCCGTACTGCGCCGCGCCGAGGCCATCCCCTCGCCGGCGCCGGACTTCCGCCTCGCCGGCGGGGACACCCTCATCGTGATCGGCACCCGCGAGGGCGTGGAGTCGGCCGCGACCATACTCGGAAGGGAGTGACACGTGCATTCATCAGCGGTCTTCCTGATCGAGTTCGGCGCGATCATCCTCGGTCTCGGGCTGCTCGGCCGGTTCGCCGGACGCTTCCAGTTCTCGCCGATACCGCTCTACCTGCTGGCCGGACTGGCCTTCGGCGAGGGCGGGCTGCTGCCCCTGGGCACCAGCGAGGAGTTCGTCGCGATCGGCGCGGAGATCGGCGTCATCCTGCTGCTGCTGATGCTCGGACTGGAGTACACGGCGACCGACCTGGTCTCCAACCTCAAGACCCAGTACCCGGCGGGCCTCGTGGACGCCGCCCTGAACGCCCTGCCCGGCGCCGCGATGGCGCTGCTGCTCGGGTGGGGGCCGGTGGCCGCCGTCGTCCTCGCCGGCGTCACCTGGATCTCCTCGTCCGGTGTCATAGCCAAGGTCCTCGGCGACCTGGGACGGCTCGGCAACCGTGAGACTCCGGTGATCCTGAGCATCCTGGTCCTCGAAGACCTCTCCATGGCGGTCTACCTGCCGATCATCACCGCGCTGCTGGCCGGTGCGGGTCTCGCGGCGGGCAGTGCCACGCTCGCCATCGCGCTCGGTGTCGCCGGGCTCGTACTCGTCGTCGCGGTGCGGTACGGCCGCCACATCTCCCGGTTCGTGTCGAGCGACGACCCCGAGAAGCTGCTGCTCGTGGTGCTGGGACTGACCCTGCTGGTCGCCGGTGTGGCGCAGCAACTGCAGGTGTCGGCGGCCGTGGGGGCGTTCCTCGTCGGGATCGCGCTGTCGGGGGAGGTGGCGGAAGGGGCGCACGGGCTGCTGTCGCCGCTGCGGGACCTGTTCGCCGCCGTCTTCTTCGTCTTCTTCGGGCTGCACACGGACCCGGCGAGCATTCCGCCGGTGCTGCTGCCGGCGCTGGCGCTGGCCGTGGTCACCGCCGGGACGAAGATCGCGACGGGGTACTGGGCCGCCAAGCGGGCCGGGATCTCCGCGAAGGGGCGGTGGCGGGCCGGGGGGACGCTGGTCGCCCGCGGCGAGTTCTCGATCGTGATCGCGGGGTTGGCGGTGACGTCCGGTATCGAGCCGCGGCTCGGGCCGCTGGCCACGGCGTACGTGCTGATTCTGGTGATCGTGGGGCCGCTGACCGCGCGGTACACCGAGCCGGTGGCCGCGCTGCTGGGTGGGCGGCGGTCTGCGCGGCCGGCGGAGCCGGAGTCTGAGCCTGAGTCCGGGCTGGACGAGGCGCAGGACAGGGACCTGGTCCCCACCCCGGACGCCCCGGCGGAAAAGTAACGAGGCGCTGGCCGCGCCGTTGCCCGCGCCCCTGAGTGGGTGGGGGGACCACCCGGTTGCCGGTCCGGTGCGGGCCGGTTGTGGCTGGTCGCGCAGTTCCCCGCGCCCCTGGGGTGAGTGGGGGTTCGGCTGTGTGTCCGGTGCGGGTCGGTGGGGGCTGGTCGCGCAGTTCCCCGCGCCCCTGAAAGCCGGGCTGCGCCCAGGCTTTTGTGCCCCCGCCCCCACGCACCTAAGGGGCGCGGGGAACGGCGCGCTCAGCCACGTCCGGCCGGCGGTCGGAAACGCGCCTTCGCCTCCACGCACCTCAGGGGCGCGGGGAACTGCGCGGCCCGCCCCCACCGGCCCGCAGCCGAAAACGGGCCCCCGTTCAGCCTCCGTTCAGCCCCGAGGCGGCCCCTCCGGCGGCACGACCTCCCCCTCCACCACCCGCGGAGCGCCCGGTTCCGCAGTTTCCGTCGCCGCCCTCTTCTCAGCCTTCAGGATGCGCGCGGACTTGCCCGCCGAGCGTGCCAGGTCCGGGCCCTTCTTCACGGCCAGGACGACGATGACGACGACGAGGATGACGGCGAGCTCGCTCAGTCCGAACATGTGCGTCCTCTCCCCTTCGGCCCGCCGCCGTCAGACGCCGACGCCGAAGTCGGAGGCGATGCCGGAGAGCCCGGAGGCGTATCCCTGGCCGACCGCGCGGAACTTCCACTCGGTGCCGTGGCGGTACAGCTCGCCGAAGACCATCGCCGTCTCGGTGGCGGCGTCCTCGGACAGGTCGTAGCGCGCGATCTCGGCGCCGCCCGCCTGGTTGACGACGCGGATGAAGGCGCCCCGGACCTGTCCGAAGCTCTGCCCGCGGGCCTCGGCGTCGTGGATGGACACAGGGAAGACGATCTTCGCGACCTCGGCCGGCACGGTCGCCAGGTTCACCTTGACGGACTCGTCGTCGCCCTCGCCCTCGCCGGTGAGGTTGTCACCGGTGTGCTCGACCGAACCGTCGGGGCTCTTCAGGTTGTTGTAGAAGATGAAGTGCTGGTCGGAGAGGACCTTGCCCGACTCGTCGACCAGCAGCGCGGACGCGTCGAGGTCGTAGTCCGTGCCCGTCGTGGTCCGTACGTCCCAGCCGAGGCCGACCAGCACGGCCGTCAGGCCCGGCGCCTCCTTGCTGAGCGAGACATTGCCGCCTTTGGAAAGGGAAACTCCCACGCCGATCTCCTTATTGGTGCGAACGTTCCTCGTGGGGCAGAATCTACAGCACTGTAGAAAATAAGGAAGGAGACAGGACGTGACGGACCGACGGCAGCGTCCCCCGCGGCGGGGGCAGGGTGAGCTGGAGGCGCAGGTCCTGTCGGCCCTGTGCGCGGCGGACGGGCCCGCGACGGCGGGCTGGGTGCAGGAGCGGCTGGGTGGCGATCTCGCCTATACGACCGTCATCACGATCCTGACCCGGCTGCTGGCCAAGGGAGCGGTGACGCGTGAGCGCGTCGGCCGGTCCTTCGCGTGGACCCCGGCGTCGGACGAGGCGGGTCTGGCCGCCCGCCGGATGCGCAAGGTGCTGGACGGGGAGCGGGACCGGGAGGCCGTGCTCGCCAGTTTCGTGACGTCGCTGGAGCCGGACGACGAGCGGCTGCTGCGTGAACTGCTGGCCCATCCCGGCGGGGAGAGGGACGACTGGGCGTCGCCCTCCGCACAGTCGCATTCCGCGCAGTCGTCCTCCGTACGGTCACCCTCCGTGCGGAGTGGGTCTCATGGGTGACGGGGAGCCGTCAGCCCTCTTCCTGCTCCCCCTGCCCTTCCTCCTGCCCTTCTTCCTGCTCCTCGTCGTCCCCCTCGAAGGAGTCGCCCACCTCGTCCGCGATCTCCGCCGCCACCAGTCCGCCGGCGACCCCGACGGCGAGCCCCGCCGCACCCGCGGCGACCCCGGCGCCGATGCCGGGACGCGACCGCTCGTGCGCCTCGTGCCGGTCGTGGCCGTACGCCGCGTCGGGGTCGTACGACTCCCGGTGTTCGACCAGTTCCCGGACCCAGCCGTCGACCACGGTGTTCCAGTCCTGGTGGCCGACGCCCTCGTGGGAGACGGTGAACCGGGTGAGGGTGTCGTCGCCGGAGGAGAGGGGGCCGCCGCGTTTGTCGGCCTCCAGGACCACCTCCACGCCGGTGGGGGCGGCGAGGAAGGTCACCTCGATCTCGTTGACCGCGTGGGCGTAGGCGGGCGACGGGGTGAGTTCGAGCTCCTGGTGGAAGGGGAGCTGCTGGCCCGTGCCGCCGATCCGGCCGAGTTCCAGGTCCGCGGACCTGAAGCCGAAGCCGAGCTGCCCGAAGGCCTCCAGGACCGCCTCCTGGACGGGCCGGGCCGACACGGTCAGCCGGTCCAGGTCGGCCTTGTCCCGCGCGCCCGCCACCGAGAGTTCCGTACGAAGGCCGAGGGTGATGCCCAGCTCCTGCCCGTACAGCTCGGTGACCGGGGTCTCCCAGGGGAGCGTGACCGTGAACGGGACGGTGCGCTCCTCGCCCTCGGCGAGCGGGAAGCCGCCGCCGACGGTGAAGCGGTCGAAGACGACCCCGCTCCCGCTCTCCCCCTCCTCGTGTTCGGCCTCGACGCCCGCGACCAGTTCCAGCGTGACGTGCTCGATGTCGACGTCCGAGCCGCCGCCTCTGAGCCGGATCTCGCCGGAGAGGGTCCCGCCGGGCAGGGCGGGGGCGGGGCTCAGGACCGTGTCCACCGTGGGGCCGCCCACGCCGAGTGATCCGAGCAGCCGTTTGAACACCATCGAGGGGTCCACTCCTTCATGTGCGGGTGGTCGTGCCGGGCCGTGCTCCGCGTACCTGTACGCGGTCGTGCTCTACGTACATGTAGAGGTTAAGGGCGGCCCGCCGTACCGGAATCAGGCACCCCCGCCCCCACCTCACCTGGGAGAACGTGAGCTGTGCCACTCGTGACCGGCACCTCTGGACCACTTACTTTGCGATTCCTTTACACTGGTTCGAACGCCAGACGACGACGAAGGAGCAACGGTTCCACCATGGGTGAACCTCCTAGTACCAGCCGTGCCACCCCCGGCCCGAGACGTGTGCGTACGGGAGCGGGGGTGGCACGGTGACCGAGATCCTGCTGCTTCTGCTCGCCCTGTCGCTCACGCTGGCCTGCGCGGTGTTCGTGGCGGCCGAGTTCTCGCTGACCACCGTCGAGCGCGGTGATCTGGAGCGGGCGGCCGAGGCCGGCGAGCGCGGCGCGGACGGCGCGCTGAAGGCCGTCCGGAAGCTGACGTTCCAGCTGTCCGGTGCCCAACTGGGCATCACCGTCACCTCCCTGGTGATCGGCATGCTCGCCGAACCCTCGCTGGCCGTCCTCCTGGAGGGCCCGCTCAGGTCGGTGGGCCTGGGCGGCGCGGCCTCCACGACGGCGACCCTGCTCGGCGTGGTCCTCTCCACCGTCGTCCTGATGGTCGTCGGCGAGCTGGTCCCGAAGAACTGGGCGATCTCCCGCCCGCTGGCCGTCGCCAAGGTGGTCGCGGGACCGCAGCGCGCCTTCACGGCCGCGTTCGGCCCGTTCATCCGGCACCTGAACAACACCGCGAACCGGTTCGTACGCCGCTTCGGGCTGGAGCCCGCCGAGGAGCTGGCCTCCGCCCGCGGTCCGGAGGAACTGGTCGCGCTGGCCCAGCACTCGGCCGCCCAGGGGGCCCTGGAGCCGGACTCCGCCGAACTGTTCGTCCGTACGCTGCACCTGGGCGAACTGACCGCCCAGAACGTGATGACACCGCGCGTCGACGTACGGGCGCTGGAGGCGCACGCCACGGCCACCGACGCCGCCAACCTCTCGCACGCGACCGGTCTGTCCCGCTTCCCGGTCTACCGCGACAGCCTGGACGAGGTCGTCGGCACGGTCCACATCCGTGACGTACTCGCCCTGGAACCCGGCGACCGGGCCACGACCCCCGTCACCGAGCTGGCCACGGCCCCGCTCCTGGTGCCCGACAGCCTGCCCGCCGACCGTCTTCTGGAGCGCATGCGCACGGCCCGCACGATGGCCGTCGTCATCGACGAGTACGGCGGCACGGCCGGGGTGGCCACGGTGGAGGACATCGTGGAGGAGGTCGTCGGCGAGGTCCGCGACGAGCATGACCCCGTCGAGATCCCCGACCTGCTGCCCGCCCCCGCCACGGCGGACGGCCGGCCGGCCTGGGACGCGGACGGCGGCGTACGGCTGGACGAGCTGGCCGCGACAGGCCTGCGCGCCCCGGACGGCCCGTACGAGACGGTCGCGGGCCTGGTCGCCACCCGGCTGGCCCGCATCCCGGCCGAGGGCGACGTCCTCGACCTGGGCGGCTGGCGGCTGGACGTCCTCGCCGTGGAGCACCACCGGGCCGACCGCGTCCGGATCACCGGACCGGCCGCCGAGCCGGACGGCGATCACGACGACGGTCACGACGCAGAGCACGACGGCGGTCACGACGGCGAACCGGTCGGCCAGAGCGCGCGGGAGTCACGATGAGTACATCCACCACGATCCAACTGCTCATCGGCGCCCTGACCCTGCTGACCAACGCGTTCTTCGTCGGCGCCGAGTTCGCCCTGATCTCCGTACGCAGGAGTCAGATCGAGCCGCTGGCCCAGGAGGGCAACAAGCGGGCCCGGATGACCCTGTGGGGTCTGCGGCACATCTCGGCGATGATGGCGACCGCCCAACTCGGCATCACCGTCTCGTCGCTGGTGCTGGGCGCGGTCGCCGAACCGGCCATCGCGCATCTGCTGGAGCCCGCCTTCGAGGCGGCGCACATCCCGCACGGCCTGGTGCACCCGATCGCCTTCGTGATCGCGCTCACCGTGGCGACGTATCTGCACATGCTGTTCGGCGAGATGGTCCCGAAGAACATCGCGCTCGCCGCGCCCGCGCAGACCGCGCTGCTCCTCGGCCCGGCGCTGGTGGCCCTCACCCGGGCCCTGAAGCCGTTCATCTTCGGGATCAACGCCTTCGCCAACGCCCTGCTGAAACTGCTGCGCGTCGAGGCCAAGGACGAGGTGGAGTCGGCGTTCACGGACGACCAGCTCGCCCGGATGGTCGTCGACTCCAGCGAGGCCGGGCTCCTGACGGCCGCGGACGGCGAACGGCTGCGTGACGCACTGGAGCTGGGCACCCGCCCGGTCGGCGAGATCCTCGTCCCGGCCCAGCGGATGCGCACGGTCGACGACACCGTGACCCCGGCGCGGCTGGAACGCGCGGCGGCGGAGGCCGGCTTCTCGCGGCTGCCCGTGACCGGCGGGGACGGCACGCTGCTCGGCTACCTCCACATCAAGGACACCCTCGGTGTCGTCGAGCGGGACCGGCCGTTCCCGCGGAGCGCCCTGCACCCGGTGACCCGCGTCCGTATCGACACCCCGCTCGACGACACGCTCACCGCGCTGCGGGCCACGGGCAGTCATCTCGCGGCGGTCACCGGCGAGGCGGGCAAGGTCCTCGGCTTCGTCACCATGGAGGACGTCCTGTCGGAGCTGGTCGGACCGTCACCCGCGGGGGTCTGAACAGTGCCCTGTTGACCACTGCGACTATCGTGGCGATTCATGTTCGAACATGCGGTACTCACAACCCGCGGTACTTCGAACATGAATCGCTGCGAACGGGAAGTACGTCGGCAGAGGTCTGCGAAAGGCGCGTGGTGTCGGACGAGGGGCGGCTGGTCGCCGGACGGTACCGGCTGATCGAACGGATCGGCCGCGGCGGCATGGGCACCGTGTGGCGGGCCGAGGACGAGACCCTCAGCCGCGAGATCGCGCTCAAGCGGCTGCACGCCCAACACCACCTGACCGACGACGAACTCGCCACCGTCCACGAACGCACCCGCCGCGAGGCGCGCAGCGCCGCCCGTATCGCCCACCCGAACGTGGTCGTCGTCCATGACGTCGTGGACGACGACGGACTGCCCTGCATCGTCATGGAGTACGTCCCGGGCACCGACCTGGGCTCGGTGCTGAAGGACGGCGGGGCCGTACCGCCCGCGGAGGCGGCCCGGGTCGGCCTCGGCATGGTCGCCGCGCTGCGGGCGGCGCACGCGGCCGGGGTGCTGCACCGTGACGTGAAGCCGGGCAACGTACTCCTCGACGCGGCCGGCCGGGTGGTGCTCACCGACTTCGGCATCGCCATGACGACCGGCACCTCGACGCTGACCAAGACCGGCGAACTCGTCGGATCGGTCGACTACATCGCGCCCGAACGCATGAAGGGCGAGAAGCCCGGCCCCGCCACGGATCTCTGGGCCCTGGGGGCGACGCTCTTCCAGTCTGTCGAGGGGCGGCCCCCATTCCGCAAGGACACGGCGGTGGAGACCGCGTACGCCATAGCCGTCGACCCGCTCGCCCCCATGCGGCGGGCCGGGCCGCTGGAACCCCTCATCGCGCGGCTGCTGGCGAAGGACCCGCGGGAGCGCCCGTCGGCGGACGAGACCGAGCGGGCGCTGCGGGCGGTCGTCTCGGGGGCGGTACCGGTGGGGCCGGAGCCGCGGTCGGCGCCGGTGGATGCGGGGGCGGAGGCCGTGACCGGACCCGTCGCGGGCCCGGTGACCGGGCAGGTGACCGGACGGGCTACCTCGGTCGGTGACACCCTCCCCGCCGCCGGACGCGGGAACAGGAGACGCACGGTCGTCCGCAGCGCGGTGGCCGTGGCGCTGGCCGCGGCGGCCGTGGCGGGCGGGCTCTACGTGATGTCCGCCGACCACGGGGACGGCACACGGGACTCGGCGGTCTCCCCCTCACCCGACGGATCTCCCACCGGCTCCCGGCCGCCCGCCGTGCCCGAGGGCTTCCACCTGGTCGAGGAGAAGGAGCTGGGCGCCTCCTTCCCCGTACCGGACGGGTGGCGGCGCGACGACGCGAAGGCGACCGCCGAACAGGTCACCTACACCGACGAGTCGGGCCTGGTCGGGCTCACGGTCAACACCGTGAACCCCGCGGGCGACAACCCCGAGACGCACTTCGAGAACATAGAGGCCAACACCAAGCTCAACTACGACACGTACCGGAAACTGCGGATGCTGCGCACCACGTTCCGCGGGCAGCCCGCGGCGGTCTGGGAGTTCACCTTCGAGGGCCGGGTACGGGCCTTTCGCGCCATCGACTTCGGGTTCGGGGAAGAGGGCGGCACCGAGTACGACATCTACCTCTCGGCGCCGGAGGCCCGGTGGGACACGCACCGCCCGGTGTTCGACAAGGTCAAGGCCGGCTTCCGCGTCCACTGACGGCAGCCGGTCGCCGGGCGGGGTGACGTCACCGCAGCGGTCTGCGGATCCAGACCTCCCCGGCCATCGAGTCGGCGCCGGAAGCGCCGCCGAAAGCGGTGTCCGGGGCGATGTGCGGGCCGAGGACACCGAACCTCGACCATCCCCAGGCGCGGAACGCCTCCGCCGCGGCGCCCGGTGACCCGCCGTCCCCGTCCGCGCCGTCCCCGGTGCCGCCGGAGGGGCCGCCGGAGGGGTGGTCCGTGGCCCGGCCGGTGGCCGCGACGACCAGATCGGCGTCGAGCCGGATCAGCAGCCGTTCGACCAGGCGGGTGGCGATGCCGCGGCGGCGGTGGACCGGCAGCACCATCAGTTCGGCGAGCAGGAACGTACGGCCCGAGGCGGTGAGTTCCTCGATGTCCCTCGGCAGCTCACCCTGGAAGTCCGACCACCACTCGCCCGTACGCGGCACCCGGAACCCGTACGCGCAGCCGACCGTCCCGGCCGTGTCGGCGACCATCATGTCGAAGCCGGTGTGCTGCACATGCTGCTCGAGCCGGTGCAGGAAGCCCTGACGGTCACGGTGTTCCGCCCCCGCCGCGCCCCGGTACGCGCTGACGTACACGTCCGCGACGGCGTCCCGCTGTTGCTCCGCCTGCCACCGGGACAGTCTGCGCAAGTACACCTCAGCCATACGGGCCTCCCCCCGGCCGCGGGACGGGTATCCCCGGACTCGGCATCATCACAGCAGGAGCCGCCGTGGTAAACGGGGCCTCCGTAAGGGTGGGTGATGCTCCGTCATGTTCGGGACGGCCGCCGGCGGTGTCGCGCGGCCGGGCAAGGGGAGAGGGGAGCGGGAAGGAAGGTGGACGGGGGACCCCTGGAACACTCGTGCCCAGGGCCGTGGGGCCGTGGACGGCTTTGTCCGACGGACGACGGTTCACAGGGCTGTGCAGGGCCGCCGGTCTCGCCTACGCTCTGAACAGAATGTGAGTGAGGCTCACCTGGACCTCGTGGTCAGGGCCCGAGCCCGCCGATGACGACGAAGCCGTGGTTCACGGCTTCCCTCGCGCCCCCGGCCCCCGGGTGCACCAGCCCCTGATCCCCGGGCGCCAGGACGAGGCGATCGAGAACGCCGAGCCAGTTCCGCTCCCCGCCGCTTCCCTTGCGAGCGGGCCCCTGTCCACATGTCCCTTGCGGACCCGCCGACGGTGCACTCCCGCGTGCCGCCGCGAACCGACGAGGGATCTCATGCCCTGACACCGCTGCCGGGGGGCGGCGTGGAAGGGCGGTGCGGTCGCCGCCGGGGGGGCCCACCCCGCGGGGGGCCGCCCCACCCAGG
>NZ_JBHXTO010000107.1:10495-31826 GCF_042677425.1 Streptomyces sp. NPDC127119
TTGGGGTTGGTGGTCGGTGTTTTTTTTAAACTCCCCCCGCCCCGCCGGGGGGGGGGGGGGGGGGGGGTGGGGGGGGGGGGGGCGCGCGGGGCGCCCCACCCCCGCGGCGCCCCCCGCCACACCATGGGCCGGTCCGGTGTCAGCCGACGCAGAGTACGAGCAGGCAGAGCTGCGACGGCGAAGTCGCCGACGGCGAAGGGCTCGCCGGTGACGTCGTGGCGTCCGAGCCGCCCGTGTCGCCCGAACTGCCCGAGCCACTCGTTCCCTCGGTGCCGGCGGGCGCGGACGGCTGCTGTGACGCGCTGTCGGCCGGGTCCTGGGAGGACGACGACGAGGACGACGCCGAGGAGGAAGCCGGGGCAGAGTCCGAGGACGCGCTCCGCGACCACCGGTCGGACGCCGATGCCGTATCCGACGCCGACGCGTCCGGCCGGGAGCCCTGCGGGGCGGCCGAGGACGGGGTGACCGCGCCGCGCTCGGCCGACCGGCCGGTCGCGGGTGACTGCGTGGACGTGGCCGCCGAGGACCGCCGGGCGTCGGGCCGGGGCGCCGAGGGCCGCGTGTACTCCGGCACCTCTTCCCCCACGGAGCCCGCGCCCGTCTTCGCGCTCGTGCCCGGGCCCGCGGTCTCCGGAGCCGACGCGGCCTCCGCCCGGTCGGCCGAGAGCCGGTCCATGGCGGTGAAGGTCAGACCGCCTCCGACGAGCGCGACGGCGGTCGCGACGACGGCCCGGCGCTGGTTCTTCTTCCAGCGGGCGCGCTGCCGGCGGCGGGCGGCCCGCCCCTGCGGTGCGGGCGTCGCCCCCTCGAAGCCGCCGTGGTCGTACGCGCCGCCGTGCTCGTCCGTGCCGTCGTCGGCGTACGAGCCGTCGCCGGACGGGGCGGGAGCGGACGGGGCGGCAGCGGACAGGGCCAGGGGTGCGGGCTCCCGGACCGGGACGTCCGGCATGTCCGGCACGTTCGGGACATGGTCCGCGGTCGGCCTCGCCGCGGCCAGGGTGACCCGGGGCTGGACGGGGTGGCGGCTCACGGTGACCGGGGCGATGTCGGGGGCGTAGGCGCCGCATCCGGGGCACACCAGTGCGCCGTTGAGATGCCGACGACACGAGGAGCAGTAGTCCATCAGCGTCTTCCTGGGTTGACCGGTCGCCGCCCCGCCGGTTCCCTGCCCGGTCATGGTCGTACGTGGGTACGTGGGGTCGAACGCCAGCCACGCTAACCAGGCCGCCCGGGCACTGTGTGCAGCCTGTGTGACGCTCCTGCGCGGATTCGCCGGGGGCCCGAGGGCAATGCCGCGCGCATCGGGACATCGCGCCCGCCCGCCTCCCGGAGGGGGACGCGGAGAGCCACGCGACCGGCCGCGGCACACCCGCGGCCGGGTCAGGAGGTCCCGGGGCCGTCCGCCGCCGCCCGGTCCGCCGCGCGGTACTCGGCGTTGATCCGCTGTGCTTCCTCAAGCTGGTCCTCAAGGATCACGATCCGGCAGGCGGCCTCGACCGGGGTGCCCCGGTCGACCAGCTCGCGCGCACGGGCGGCGATCCGGAGCTGGTAGCGGGAGTACCGCCGGTGCCCGCCCTCGGAACGCAGCGGGGTGATGAGCCTGGCCTCCCCGATGGCCCGGAGGAAACCAGGAGTGGTGCCGAGCATCTCGGCGGCCCGCCCCATCGTGTACGCGGGGTAGTCGTCGTCGTCCAGTCGATCGCCCAGCGGATTCTCTGCTGTCATGTCACCTCGTTCTGCAACGCGTCGAAGGGCCCTGGTGCCGTACGGCACCAGGGCCCCGAAGGAAATTGAACACCATCTGCCGGCGCTACTGGCGCGCCGACCTTCTGTTTCCGCCGCCCGGCCCGGGAGAGGGCTGGGAGTACGGGGACCGTGGTTGCGTGACCGGGGACCACCTTCCAATCCTGGGTCTGGCGGGGCCCGGTCGAATGTTCTCGGCCGGGCGATCCTGATGGCGTCTGCTCCTTCCGTACCTTCCTCGAAATCCGTGGTGGTGCTGGTGGCGGCTCCTCGACCCGCGAGCCGCCCAGTGCGGTCGTCAGTCCCGTCACCGTCCTGCGAACCGCTGGCTTCGGAACTCCACCACCGCTCTGAACTGCGTACTTCTTTTGCCTCGACCCGTCAGTTCGTGTCTGCGGGCCTTGCTCGACCTCGTCTACGAGAGAAACCTTAGCCATGCGCGCGACCAATGTCTACTCTGGCAAAGGTAGATTTTGGACGGCATGAATCCCACATATCTTGGTGTCCTCTCTACGGCAGGTGGGTAGGAGCGACTGCTGGATAGAATCGGCTTCCATGTCGAACCCTGACGAACTGCTCGTCGGTATCTCAGCCCTGGTGGAGTCCGGGCAGAGCAATCGGATGTCGCTGACCGTGGTCGCCGGTGGTGCTGTCATCACCGGCCGACTGGCTCCCGAGGCCGTGTGGCGGGAGCGGGTCTCCGAAGTGCTGAAGGACTCCGACCATCTGGGCCCGTTCTCCGGCGTCTTCCTCGCGGACCGGCCACAGGACCGGCCCGGTGACGCCGACCCTGGCGCGGCGCCCACGCATCTGCACTTCCATCTCGCCCGCATCCTGCAGGGCAACGTCGGGATTCCCGAGACCGGCGGGATGTACCGCGTCGCGATCACGGACGTCAGCGCCTGGACCGTGGGCGACTTCAGCTACTCCGACCACTGAGCCACCGGTAGCCGCCGTACCCGCCGTACTCGCCTGCTCATGACGAAGGGCCCTGCCGACGCACGTCGGCAGGGCCCTTCACTGTGCTGCGGGTCAGTGGGCGACGGCCGCGTCCGCGTTCATGCTCGCGTTCATGTCCGCGTTCGTGCCGGCGGGCGCGTCGGTGCTCACGGGCGCGGAGGGCTCGGCCTCGCCGAGCATCGCCGAGGCGTTCTGGAGCGGGGTCAGGGCGCGCGGCGCGGCGGGCGCGGGCTCCTGGAGGCTGCGACAGGTGAAGCCGAGCCGCGTCATGGCCCGGGTGACCTCCGCGCCGGTGAAGTCGCGGCGGTCCTGCCGGGTGATGATCTCGCCGACCTGCTTGACCGGGTACTGGCGGCGGCCGATGAGCACGGACTCACCCGTGATGGCCTCGGGCTTGACACCCTTCATCGAGTCCAGCACCCCGTTCTTGGTGAGGTCGAACGGGAACCGGGCGATGACACAGCGCATGATGCCTCACAGACAGAGAGGGAGGAGGGGGCCGACCCGGGACGGGGGACGGGATGGGACGGGGTGGAGCAGCCGGACGGGGCGAGGGCTTCCCCTGGGGACGGTACTCGCCGCGGACACCGGACGGGGCGGCGGGCTGCCGTGACCACGTCACGTGCCCGGCCGCCCCGCAGGCCCGCGCGAGCGGTACCGCGCCCCGGGCGGAGTACTCAGGCAGCCGCGTCGACGGCGGACGAGCGCGGCGCCGAACGGCGTGCCGTGTCGCCCGTGGAACGGCTCCGGCTGCCGCGTCCGCGCCGGCCGCGGGACGCCGCGCCGGGTGCGGAGGAGGTGCTGCGCCGGGTCCGCTCGGAGGCGGGCGCCGTGATGGTGACCGGGACGCCCGAGGGGGCCTGGGCGCCGGTGATCCGGCTCAGCTCGGCTTCGCCCGAACGGACCTGGGTGGTCTGCGGGTTGATGCCCGCGGCGGCCATCAGGCGGCTCATGTCACGGCGCTGGTTGGGGGTCACCAGCGTGACGACGCTGCCGGACTCGCCCGCGCGGGCCGTACGGCCGCCGCGGTGCAGGTAGTCCTTGTGGTCGGTCGGCGGGTCGACGTTCACGACCAGGTCGAGGTTGTCGACGTGGATGCCGCGCGCCGCGACGTTGGTCGCCACCAGCACCGTCACATGCCCGGACTTGAAGCGGGACAGGGTCCGGGTGCGCTGCGGCTGGGACTTGCCGCCGTGCAGGGCCGCGGCCCGTACACCGCTGTTCAGCAGGTGGTCGGTCAGCCGGTCCACCGCGTGCTTGGTGTCCAGGAACATGATCACGCGGCCTTCGCGGGCCGCGATCTCGGTGGTCGTGCGCTGCTTGTCCGCGCCGTGCACGTGCAGGACGTGGTGCTCCATGGTGGTCACGGCGCCCGCGGACGGGTCGACGGAGTGGACCACGGGGTCGGTCAGGTAGCGGCGGACCAGCAGGTCGACGTTGCGGTCGAGGGTGGCCGAGAACAGCATCCGCTGGCCCTCGGGGCGCACCTGGTCGAGCAGCGCGGTGACCTGCGGCATGAAGCCCATGTCGGTCATCTGGTCGGCCTCGTCGAGGACCGTGATGGCGACCTGGTTCAGGCGGCAGTCGCCCCGGTCGATGAGGTCCTTGAGGCGGCCGGGCGTGGCGACGACGACCTCGGCGCCGGCGCGCAGCGCACCGGCCTGCTTGCCGATCGACATGCCGCCGACGACGGTGGTCAGCCGCAGCCGCAGGGAGCGGGCGTACGGGGTGAGCGCGTCGGTGACCTGCTGGGCCAGCTCGCGGGTGGGGACGAGGACCAGGGCCAGCGGCTGCCTCGGCTCGGCGCGCAGGCCCGCCGTGCGGGCGAGCATCGCGAGGCCGAAGGCGAGGGTCTTGCCCGAGCCGGTGCGGCCACGGCCGAGTACGTCACGGCCCGCGAGGGAGTTCGGCAGCGTCGCGCCCTGGATCGGGAACGGCACGGTCACGCCCTCATGGGTGAGAGCGTCCAGCAGCTGCGCCGGCATGTCGAGGTCGGCGAACGCCTCGACGGCGGGCAGGGCCGGGGTGACGGTCTTCGGCAGTGCGAACTCGCCCTGGGGGGAGCTCTGTCGGCGGCCGTGGCCGCCGCCGTAGCCGCCGCTGTCGGAACGGCGCGGGGAGCTGGAGCGGGTACCGCCACCGCTCCGGCCGGCGCTCGGATTTCCGGCGCTGCGGGTACGGGAGTAGCGGTCGTTCGTGCGCGTGCGGTTCACGTGGAACCTTCCTTGACATGGCGCGTATCAAGGAATTCTCGCGGAGAACGAACAGCGCAGAGAATTGCAAGAACGAGCCGAAGTAATGGGAAGCCGAATCGGTTGGAATATCGAAGCGGCGGAGAATGTTCGCGGGTGGCCTCGCCGGAGCGCGTTGCGCGTTTCCTGGGACGGGGTCGGTCGTTCCGTGCGGGTGGCTCCGAAGGATTTTCATCCGGAGCTTGGACGGAGGACCCCGTGGAGCGGGTCGCGAATCCCCTGGAATGCAGCGAGCTGGGGCCCGCACCCCAAGGTGCGGGCCCCAGCTGCGAAGTGCGTGACGACTAGGCGGGAACGATGTTCTCGGCCGTCGGGCCCTTCTGACCCTGCGCGATGTCGAACGTGACCTTCTGGCCCTCGTTCAGCTCGCGGAAGCCCTGGGCGGCGATGTTCGAGTAGTGGGCGAAGACGTCAGCGCCGCCACCGTCCTGCTCGATGAAGCCGAAGCCCTTTTCTGCGTTGAACCACTTCACGGTACCGGAAGCCATGTTTATCTCCTTCGGGGCGGTGCGTCGGGGCGCACACCGTGTGCGCTCCGTGTCGCCGTGATGATCACCCCACCGGAAATGCAACCGGAGCCATAAAGGATCCCCACCCGTAGTGAACTGGTGGGGATGCCTGTCAAGATTTTCGGGAACCACAACATGCAACTGAGATCGAGACTAGCACGCTGCGATCGGGGGTGCGTGATGAGTTATTTCACTCGGGCTGTCGAGTAAGTAATTGTCATCGCGCGTCGGGGTCAATTCTCATGTGGCCGGCACAGGTATTGGTCTGCCCGGGGGGCATGGTTTCTGTGGGTGGCGACTGCGTGGCGACCGGCCCCGCGGGTGGCTGCCGCCGGGTGGGGTTCTGGCCGCGGGCCCGGTGGGGGCTGGTCGCGCAGTTCCCCGCGCCCCTTCTCAGGGGCCTGCGGCCCTGAGAAGAGGTGTGCGGCCCTCTCCCGTCAGGGCTGGACCGGGAGTGTCCAGCAGTTGGAGGTGGTGGGGGTGCCCGACAGGCGGTCCGTGAGCCAGTTGATGGCGTCCTCCTGGTCGGTCAGGAGCGGGGCGAAGTGGTTGAGCAGTGCGCTGCCCACGCCCGGCAGGACCACCGGCTTGTACGTGACGTCGGCGCCCTTGCGGCACCAGTCGACGGCGAGGTCCCGGGACTGGCCGTGGGGGACGAGGTTGTCGCTGACGCCCGTCGCGAGCCGCACCGGGCCCGACGGCTTCAGCCTGCCGATGCGCTGGCCGTCCAGGAACGCCTTGAGTTCGGGTGTGTCGGCGATGATGTCGCTGAGGGAGCGGCCGTCGGTCGTCCACTTGGTGCTCTTGGCGTAGCCGTAGCCGAAGAGGGCGTCACCGACGCACATGGTGGACAGATCGGTGAGGGCCGTCTTCCCGGCCGTGTTCAGGTGCGCCTCGGCGATCGGCTTCAGCTCCGGGTCGGACTGGAGGAAGCCGTTGAGGGACCAGCCCAGCGCACCGGCCAGCTCGCTGCCGTCGATGGCCTTCGTCACCGCGGTCAGGTCGGCGGGCGGGGCGCCCGCGTACGTTCCGGCGAGGGTGACGTCGGGGGCGTACGAGGACTGCAGTTCGGCGGCGGCGGCCGTCGCCCCGCCGCCCTGGCTGTAGCCGAACAGCCCGACCGGGGAGTCCGCGGTGACCGAGGCGCCGCCGAGCGAGCGGGCCGCGCGGACGGCGTCGAGGACCGCGTGCGCCTCGTCGACCCGGTCGACGTAGGTGTGCAGCCGGTCGGTCGCGCCCAGGCCGGCGTAGTCGGTGACGACCACGGCGGCGCCCTTGGCGAGGAGGCGGTAGATCGACAGGTCCTCGTAGCCGACGGAGACCGTCTCGCCGTTGAACGACAGGGGGTGTTCGAGGCCCATGGACGCGGCGCACTGGTCGCCCTGTCCCAGGGTGCCGGGCGCCAGCGCGACCAGGGGGCGCGGTCCGCCGCCCTTCCAGCGGGCGGTCGGTTCGATGTACGCCCCGGTGACGGCGACG
The DNA here is from genome assembly GCF_042677425.1 of Streptomyces sp. NPDC127119. Classification (NCBI taxonomy): domain Bacteria; kingdom Bacillati; phylum Actinomycetota; class Actinomycetes; order Kitasatosporales; family Streptomycetaceae; genus Streptomyces; species Streptomyces sp. NPDC127119. The sequence continues at coordinate 17,439 of NZ_JBHXTO010000107.1, forward strand.
GGCTCGCCGTTCGAGTCGGTGGACCTGTACATCAGCCGGGTCGCGGTGCCCGGCAGTGGTCCGTGGAGGCTGGGCAGGCTCAGGGCCAGCGGGAGCGGTTCGCTGCGTACGAGCGTGCCGTTCGCGGCGGGCAGGCTGGTCGGCGGGTTGTAGAAGGCGGGGATCGTGACACCCCGGGACACGACCTCGTCCGTCGCCGTGGCGGCGGTGGCCGTGAGGGCCTGGGTGGTGAGGCAGGCGGCGGCGGTGACTGTCGCGGCCAGCAGTTTTCTGCGTGCGGGCATGGCGAACCTCCTGTGGAGCGGCCGACAGGTGAAAGTCCGCCTGGAACTTACCTGTGGGTAAGTTACTCGTGGTAGCAGTCGGGAGGTTACGGTTCGGTAACTTGACGGGCTGTCTAATAACGGGCCCGCTCCGGTCACCCCGGCGGCACGTCCGAAGCTGACGGGACGCGGACCGGAAGCTGACGGGAGCCAGACCAGAGGCTGACAAGGCGGCCCGTCCCGTCGTCCCGAAGACGGAGCCGGGGGCCTGCTCCTACTGCGTACCGAGTAGCGAAATGTGTCGGCAGACGCACGACGACAGGACGGGTCTCCACCGGACAGCCTGGAGGGACATTCGGCACCAGATGTGGAGACCTCCTGCCGTGGCTACTTTCCTGTACCGATTGGGCCGTCTGGCCTTCCGGCGTCGCTGGTACGTCGCCCTGGTCTGGGCGGCCGTCCTGGCCGCGGTCGGACTGGGCGCGATGAAGGCCCCGGCGGCGGCCGAAGAGGCGTTCTCCATGCCGGGCATCGAGTCCCAGAAGGCGTTCGACCTGATGGAGCAGCGCTTCCCCGGCACGTCCGCCGACGGCGCGACCGCACGGGTCGTCTTCGTCGCGCCGGACGGCGGGAAGGTCACCGCCGCCGAGAGCAGGAAGACCGTCGAGAAGACCGTGAAGGAGCTGGGCGACGGCTCGCAGGTCGCCGGCGCGGCCGACCCCTTCCAGGCGAAGGCGGTCAGCAAGGACGGCACGACGGCGTACGCGACCGTCACCTACAAGGTCGGGCCCGAGGAGCTGACGGACGCCAGCAGGTCCCAGCTGGTGAAGGCGCTCGACGAGGCCCGCGACTCCGGACTGACCGTCGAGGCCGGCGGGACCGCGATGGAGGAGAACGGCGGACCGGGCGGAGCCGCCGAACTGATCGGCGTCGCGATCGCCGCGGTCGTCCTGCTGGTCACCTTCGGTTCCCTCGCCGCGGCCGGGCTGCCCCTGCTGACCGCCGTCATCGGCGTCGGCGTGAGCATGGCCACGATCCTGACCCTGGCCAGCACCCTCGGCCTGTCCACGACCACCGGCACCCTGGCGATGATGCTGGGCCTCGCGGTCGGCATCGACTACGCCCTGTTCGTGGTCTCCCGCTATCGCGAGGAGCGCGCCAAGGGCCGCACTCCCGAGGAGGCCACCGCGCTCGCGACCGGTACGGCCGGATCCGCGGTCGTCTTCGCCGGACTCACCGTCGTCATCGCGCTGGCCGGCCTCGCCGTGGTCGGCATCCCGATGCTCACCAAGATGGGCCTGGCCGCGGCCGGCGCCGTCGTCGTGGGCGTCTTCATCGCGCTGACGCTCGTACCGGCACTGCTCGGCTTCTGGCCGAACGCCGTGCTCACCCGCAAGGCCCGCAAGAGCGGCCGGGTCGAGAAGGAGGCCCAGGACAACGGAGGCACCCGCTGGGCGCGGTTCGTCCTGCGCAGGCCCGTACCCGTGCTGCTCCTCGGTGTGGTCGGTCTCGGAGCCCTCGCGGTACCCATGGCCGATCTGCAGCTGGGCATGCCCGGCGACGAGGCCAAGTCGACCTCCACCACCGAGCGCCGCGCGTACGACGCGCTCGCCGAGGGCTTCGGGCCGGGCTTCAACGGTCCGCTGACCGTCGTCGTCGACGCCAAGGGCGACTCCGACGCGAAGGGGGCCGTGGAGACGATCTCCAAGGAGATAGGCGCCACCGAAGGGGTCGTGTCCGTCTCCCCGGCGCGCTTCAACGAGAGCGGCGACACCGCGGTCTTCTCGGTCGTGCCCTCCACCGCGCCGACCGACCAGAAGACCACGGACCTGGTGAACACCATCCGCGGCGAGCGGACCGGGGTCGAGGCCGAGACCGGCGCGACCTTCGAGGTCACCGGCACCACCGCGCTGAACATCGACATCTCCGACAAGGTCTCGGGCGCCCTGGTCCCGTACCTGATCGTCGTGGTCGGCCTTGCGATCATCCTGCTGATGGTCGTCTTCCGGTCCCTGCTCGTCCCGCTGAAGGCGGCCCTCGGCTTCCTCCTGTCGGTCCTGGCCTCCCTCGGCGTGGTCGTCCTCGTCTTCCAGCAGGGCCACGGCGCCGACCTGATGGGCGTGGAGCAGACCGGCCCCATCATGAGCCTGATGCCGATCTTCCTGGTGGGCATCGTCTTCGGCCTCGCCATGGACTACGAGGTCTTCCTGGTCTCCCGGATGCGCGAGGCGTACGTCCACGGGGAGTCGCCCGCCCAGGCGGTGACCAGCGGATTCCGGCACAGCGCCCGGGTCGTCGTGGCCGCCGCGCTGATCATGATCGCGGTGTTCGCCGGCTTCATCGGCGAGAGCGAGTCCATGATCAAGATGATCGGCTTCGGGCTGGCCACCGCCGTCCTCTTCGACGCCTTCGTCGTACGGATGGCGATCGTGCCCGCGGTCCTGGCCCTGCTCGGCCACAAGGCCTGGTGGCTGCCGGGCTGGCTCGACAGGCTGCTGCCCCGCGTCGACGTGGAGGGCGAGGCACTCAGCCGCAGGGCCGAGCCGGACCCGGCGCCGACCGACACGGCCGACCTGGAAGTGGCCCGCACTTGAGGGAGTCAAGAGGTCGACCAGAGACCCGTGAGGTCCACCTGAGACCCAAGAGGTCCACCTGAGGCGACCGCCTCCCTCCCCCCCCGGACGGGGCCGCCCGTGGCGAACGACACGGGCGGCCCCGTCCGCCGTTCGCGCCTCTCGGCGTCACGATGGACGACACGCAGCACGAAGGACCCAGTCCAGCCAACCGGAGAGCCCGATGTCCACCAGCCTGGAGCGCTACACCGACCGCTTCGAGCAGTACGCGGACCGCTACCCCTATGTCATCGACGCGGGGGTGGTCGTGGCACTGATGGGCTCCGCGAGCCTCGGCGCCTCGCTCACCATGCCCGGCGCCGACCCGCCCGACCAGGACAAGGCGGCGGTCATCCTCATGGGGGTGTCCTGCCTCGCCCTGCTCAAGCACCGCAGCCACCCGCGCACCGCCGTCACCGTGACCGCGGTCTGCACGGCGATCGCGATCTCGCTGGACTATCTGCTCACACCCCTGCTGCTGGCCCCGATCATGGCGGCGCTCTACTGGATGGCCACCATCAGCGACCGCAAGACGACCCGCGTCTACGGCATCACCACGATGCTGGCGCTGATGGTCGCGACGGCGCTGTCCGACTCGATGGACGGCATCTCCCTGCTGCTGCGGACCATCGGGCCCTTCTTCTGGCTGCTGCTGCCGATCGCCGCGGGCAACATGACCCGGCTGCGGCGCGCCTACCTCGCGGCCGTGCAGGCCCGCGCCGAACACGCCGAGCGCACCCGGGAGGAGGAGGCGCGGCTGCGCGTCACCGAGGAGCGCATGCGGATCGCCCGCGAACTGCACGACGTCGTCGCCCACCACCTGGCCCTGGCCAACGCGCAGGCCGGCACCGCCGCCCACCTCGCGCTCAGCAACCCCGAGCAGTCGCGGAAGATCCTCACCGATCTGACCGGGACCACGTCGTCGGCGCTGCGCGAGCTGAAGGCCACGCTGGGGCTGCTGCGCCAGAGCGACGACCCGGCCTCCCCCTCCCTCGAACCGTCCCCCGGCCTGCACTGCCTGCCCGATCTGGTGGCGGCGTGCGCGTCCGCGGGCGTCGCCGTCGCGGTGACCACGGAGGGCGTGCCCCAGCCCCTCTCCCCGGGGGTGGACCTCACGGCGTTCCGGATCGTGCAGGAGGCGCTGACCAATGTGACCAAGCACGCCGCCGCGGAGAGCGCCCACGTGCGGCTCGGCTACGCCGACTCCCGGCTGCTGATCACGGTCACCAACGACGGTCCGGCGGCGGTCGCCGCGACGGCCGCCACGGCGATCACGGCTCCCGCAGGGGCTACCGCGGCCACGGCTGCCACGGCGGTCACGGCTTCCCGGGCCGCCGAACCGGGCCGGGGCTTCGGGGTCATGGGCATGCACGAACGCGCCCGGTCCATCGGCGGGGAGCTGCGGGCGGGCCCCCGCCCGGAGGGCGGCTTCGAGGTCGCCACCGCGTTGCCGCTGCAGCCGCTGATGACGGGTGCGGGTGCGGGTACGGGTGCGGCTGGGGGCGTGGGGGTGGGTGCGGGTGTGACCGGGGTGTCGCGAGTGGCCGAGGAGGCTTCCGGAGCTGCCGGCACCTCCACGGCGGCCGACACCTCCGCCTCCTCCGGCACCGCCGGCGCGGAGAAGTCCACGATGTCCACCATGTGCTCCAGCTGTTTCGCCTCCTTCACCTCCTTCGCCTCCATGACCTCTTCGACGACCACTTCGACCGCGGAAGGAGAGAAGCCATGAGCATCAGGGTGCTGCTCGCCGACGACCAGGCCCTGCTGCGGGCCACGTTCCGGATCCTGATCGATTCCTGCGACGACATGACGGTGGTCGGCGAGGCCTCCGACGGCGTGGAGGCGGTGGACCTGACCCGCACCCACCACCCCGACATCGTTCTCATGGACATCCGTATGCCGGGCGCGGACGGCCTCACGGCCACGTCCGAGATCTGCGCGGACCCGAAACTGTCCGCCACCCGCGTCCTCATCCTCACCACGTTCGAGACCGAGGACTACGTGGCCCAGGCGCTGCGCGCGGGGGCCAGCGGGTTCCTCGGCAAGGACGTCACGGCCGACACCCTGCTGGACGGGCTGAGAACCGTGGCGTCCGGCGAGGCCCTGCTGTCACCGGGCGCCACCCGCACGCTCATCACCCGCTTCCTCACCTCCCCCGCCCCCGGGGGTCACCTGGCGCCCCCGGAACGCCTGGCCGAACTCACGGTCCGCGAACGCGAGGTGATGGCCCTGGCGGCGGAGGGCAAGTCCAACACCGAGATCGCCGAGGATCTGACGGTCAGCCCGCTGACCGTCCGCACCCATGTCCACCGGGCCATGACGAAGCTGGGCGCCCGGGACCGCGCCCAGCTGGTGGTCATCGCCTATCAGACGGGCCTGGTGCAGGCGGGGCCGACGGCGCTCTGAGGCCCCTTCGAGGGCGCTTCGAGGGCTCTCTGAGGGCGCCGCACACGCCGACGACCCGCCGCGGACCGCGCTGTGCGGTCCGCGGCGAGTCGGTGGGCCCCCCGCAGGCAGGTCAGGTTCCGGTGAGGCTGATGGCGATGTCCGTGACGTTCAGGGGGAACTGGCCGACGGGCGAGGGCTCGCCGGTGAGGACGTTGACCTCGTAGAAGAACGGGGTCTCGGCGCCGTACGGGGTGAGCGAGGCGAAGGCGGCGTTCGAGACCGTCTTGCCGTTGCTCAGGGTGCTGTAGATGTCCAGGCCCGCGTCGGTACCGGCGTCGAAGCCGAGGAGGCCGGTCGGGACGAGGGTGCCCGCGTTGGGCGGCGACTGGATGACGACCTGGTCGTTGTACGTGTCGATGTCGAACAGGGTCGTCGCGGTGGACCCCACCAGGTCGTTGTTCGTGTAGCCGGCCGCGGTCACGCCCTGGGCCGCCGTGGTGAGCGGCGGGACGGTCAGCGCGGTGTCGGCGACCGTGGTGCCGTCGTTCAGGTTGTGCCGCAGGTTCTGGCCGTAGTTGCTGATCACCCGTAACCGGTCGGCCGCCGGGTTGAAGTCGATGTCGAAGACGGTGCCGTAGAGCGAGACCGCGAGCTGGGAGACCTTGGTGACGACCACGTCGGTGGTGGTCGGCGGGAAGGTGATCGTGTAGATCCCGCCCTTCTCTCCGACGCCGTACAGGAGGCCGTTCTGCACACGGAAGTCGATCCCGATGAGCTTGGTGTCGCCGACCAGTCCCTTGATGGTCTTGACCCAGTTGAGGGTCGTCGGGTCGTTGGTCAGGAACGTGGCCATCGTGGTGCCCGTGCCGAAGATCCCGTACGCCCGCAGGCTGGGAGTGGCGTCGGGGGCGGCGGAGCTGGAGCCGGGCGTGCTCAGGGTGAGCGCGGTTGCCGCGCACACGACCGCTACCGCCGCCGCTATTCTCTTCTTGACCGCTGCTTTCATTGTTTTCCCTCCCGTTTGACCCGTACGAAACAATTCCGCTGCGCGGTCTCCATTAAGCCCAGGCGGGATCGGCCCGACAAGCGGATCGAGCCACAAGCAGGGTCGGATCAAGGAAGTTTGCGCACTGTGACAAATGCGCGGTCGGCATATCCTTCATCGATTCACCCGGAGTGATAAGCGCCCGTCCGGATTTCATCTGGCGGCGCCCTCGCGCGCGATGACATGCTCATGGTCATGGGGAGCCTCTTCGCCGAGCTGGCCCGGCAGGCGTCGGCCAACGCGCGCCGCGAAGTCGACACGTACGTGCGCGAGATACCGGAACTCGGGTCGCTGGACGCGAACTCCCGGGCCAGGGACGAGACGCTGGAGTACTCGGTGTGGTTCAGGCGCCGCACACTCGAACTGGCCCCGGACAACGGCAAGCTGACCGACGCCGACCTCGGCTACATCGCCTCCATGGGCGAGGCGCGGGCCGGGGCGGGCATGTCACTGGACTCACGGCAGCGGGTCCTGCGCGTGCACACCGAACTCATGCTGCGCGAGATCAACGAGGCCACGGAGGCCCAGCGCGGCGGCGATGTCGACGAACTCATGCGCATCATGAGCTGGTTCGCCCCGCAGGGCGAGCGCGGCATCGGGGCCTACCGGCAGGGCTTCGTGACGGCGATGCGACGCCGGCTGCCGTACGTCGAGCAAGTCGGCCTGCTGGCACGGTTGTTGCTGGCCGAGGACCCCATGGCGGCGGAACTCGCGCTGCTCACGGGCCTGGAACTGGCCGAGTACTACGAGGTGACGGTGATCCGGGTACCCGACTGCCCCGTCGGCGACCGTGACCTGGAGGGCGGGATCGAGTCCCTGGTGAGGACCCACCGGGTGCCCGTCACCTGGTGTCCGGAGCGCGGGGGCAGGGGCGGTGAGCTGATCGCCCTGGTGCCGGGGGGTGCCGGGAGCGGGCAGGCGGCCCCCGCTACCCCCACCACTCCCGCCGCCCCCGATCCGCTGCCGGCACCCGACACGGCGGTGTCAGACCCGGCCGTGTCCGGTCTTCTGCGGGACTTCGCCCAGGCGCTCGGGCGGCTCTGTGCCGTCGGAGCCTCCGGAGCGCCGCCGTCCGGGCTGGCCGGAGCGCTCGACCGGGCCCGGCGGATCAGCAGGGCGGCCCCCCTGCGGCGTACGTCCGCGCGGTTGCGGGCGCACACCATGGCGGACGTCTTCGTCGAACTCACGGTCGCCGACGTGCCGTTCGTCGACGACTGGCTCCGCGCGGTGGCCCGGAGCCTCGCACCCGGCCCGGACCTCCTCCGCACCCTCGACGCGTACTACCGCCACGACATGAACCGCGGGGCCACGGCGGAAGCCCTCAACATCCACCCGCGCACCCTGGACTACCGCCTGCGCCGGACGAGGGAACTCACGGACATCGACCCGGGCTCGACGCGGGGCGTACGCATCCTCAGCTCGGTCGTCACCCGGAGCCTGTCGGGAGCGTGGCGGTGACCGGTCAGCCGGTGACCTCGAAGGCGGCGGCGCGGGGCACGAACGCCGTGTCGCCGTCCTTGGCCGTCGCCAGCGCGGAGATGTGCCAGGTGCCCCGGTCCAGCCCGGCCTGCTCCTTCTCCGTGACCTTCAGCGTGTAGGTGCAGCGGGACGTCTCGTCCGAGGTGCTCCGGCACTCGGCGCTGTCCACGGACCGCAGCTCCGCCTCGGTCGGGTCGAGCTTCGAACTCGCGGGCCATGCGATGACCTTGAGGCCCTTGACGCCCGAGTCGTCACGCACGTCCGTGGTGAAGGTGAGCGAACCCGCGCCGCCGGCGGTCGGAGCCGTGTAACGGGCCGAGCTGTCGCTCAGGGCCGGTGCGGAGGAGGACGAGGCCATGGCGAACCCGCCGGCGGCGATTCCGCCCACGACAGCGACACCGACGAGCGACGAGATGAGAATGCGCTTGGACTTGGACATGGTTATCCCCCTGAATTGGACTGCGCTGAATTGCTTCGGGTCGAGTCGGAGCGGTGCGTGAATTCCCTCGGGTGGGTTTCCTCCCGCGAATTTCCTTCGGCGGGCCGCCGCTCTCTCGATGGGTCCAAGATTAGGTCCGGGGGTGTTCCATGGTCGTCCCGCTGCCGGATGACTGGCGGCCCCGCGGATCTCCAACCCTGGTAAGAGACGGGAATCCACCCTCGGCCCGAGTCGGACCGCTCGGTCGCGGCCATAGCCTGGCCGCCGTGAACCGAATCGACGACCGGCTGCTTCCGGTCCTGCTGCTGTGCGTCCAGGCCCTGGTGTGGCCCGGCGCGGCACTCGTGCGCGGGGTCGCGCCGGACGCGTCCGCGCTCCTCGTGGCGGTCCTCGTCGCCGGCTCGGTGACCGCCGCGCTCGCCCTGCGCCGGGCCCGCCCGTCGGTCACCCTCGTGCTGGTCGCCGCCGCCTGCGCGCTGGGCGCCGGCCCGCTGCCCACCGGGGCGACGGCGGTGCTCGGGACCGCGGGGGTCGGGCTGGCCCTGTTCACCGTGGCGACCGAACGGGACACCTTCACCGCCGTGCTGTCCGTGGTGGCGCTCGCCCTGTGGCAACTGTTCCAGAACCTCAGCCTGCACGGACTCAGCGAACGCGACGGACTCGACCTCGTCCTGACCGCCCTGCTGTACGCCGTCACGTGCGGCGCCGGCCTCTTCGTACGGCGGGCCCGTCGTGCCCGGCGGACGGCCGCACAGGTGCTGGCGCGGGCCGAAGCCGAGCGGCACCGGCTTCCGGCCGTCGAACGGCGGCGCATGGAACGGGAGTTGCACGACGTCAGCGCCCACCATCTGACGGCCGTGGTCGTCACGGCCGGAGCGGCCCTCGGGTTGCGCGAGCGCCGTCCCGAACTGGCCGAGGACGCACTCGGGTTCGCGGTCGAGACCGGGCGCGAGGTCACCCGGGCGCTCGGCGCGGTACGGGCGCCGGCGCCCTCGCGGGAGGAACTCCCCTCGCCGCAGGAACGGCTGCGGGAGCTCGTCGCGGGGTTCCGGCGGCTCGGCCAGCCCGTGGACTGCGAGATCGGGCCGCTGCCGGACGGGGCTGTCGCGGACGCCGTCTTCGGCATCGTGCGCGAGGCCCTGACCAACGTCGCCCGGCACGCTCCCGGCGCCCGGACCGTGGTGCGCTGCCGGTACGGCGACGCGCGCACGGAGGCCGTGGTGACCAGTGCGGCGCCGCCCGCCGGTGCCGCGGCCGTGATCGCGCACGGGGCCGGTCTGGGCGGGGGGCGCGGACAGGGGTTCCTGCGGGCCCGGGCGCGGGAGGCGGGCGGGACGCTGACCAGCGGGCCCACGGAGGACGGGGGCTGGGAGGTGCGTGCCGTGCTGCCCGGGCGGGTCGCCGGGGCGGTGGGGCGGGTCCTGCCGCGGAGCTATCGGGTGGCGCAGGTGGTGGCCGCCGCCGGGCTCGTTCTGCAGCCGTTGCTTCCCGCGCTCGTCATTCGGGAGGAGAGCGCGGAACAGGGGGACGGGGGTGCGTCCGCGGGGCTGCTGTTCGCTCTGCTGGTCGCGGCGCAGGTGGTCGCGCTGTTGTGGCTGCGGCGGGCGCCGCGGGTCGCTTGGAGCGCGCTGTTCGGGCTGGCGCTGCTTTGGCCTGCGGCGATGCGGGTGGGTGGGTACGGGGGGCCGGTTCTGCTGCCGGTGGGGTTGAGCGTGCTGGTCACGTGTGCGGCGGTCTGGGCGGCGGCGTCCGCGTATGGCCGCGGCTCGGTGGGGGCTGGTCGCGCCGTTCCCCGCGCCCCTGCCGCTGCGCGGCTGAAGGCGAACGATTGCGCCGTTCCCCGCGCCCCTGGGGGGTGGAGGTCTGCGCTGTTCGCTGCGCGGCTGAAGGGGTATGAACGTGCCGATGCTCGCGGGCTGTTCGGCGTCCGGCTGAAGGCCAAAGACTGCGCCGTTCCCTGCGCCCCTGCCGCTGCGCGGCTCAAAGCCGAAGATTGTGCCGTTCCCCGTGCCCCTGCCGGTGTGCGGCTGAACGCGAAAGATTGTGCCGTTCCCCGCGCCCCTGCTGGTGTGCGGCTCAAAGCCGAAGGCTGTGCCGTTCCCCGCGCTCCTTTGGGGCTTGGTCTGGGGGTTGTGGGGGTGCATGTCCTGGCTGTGGTTCTTGTTGGGGCGGGGCAGTGGGGGGTCGGTGTGTGCGGGGTGGGGGTTCTGGTGGGTGGGGCTCTCTGGGGCGGGGTGTCGCGGGGGCGGCGGGAAGGGCGGGATCGGGGGGTGCGGGACGAGCGGTTGGCCGTCTGGGCGGGGGAAGCCGTTCGGGACGCCTGGGCCGAGCGGCGGCGCATCGCGGCCGGGCTGGAGACCACCGTGCTGGCGCGCACCGCCGACATGGTCGCCCAGGCCGAGGCGGGACACCTCGACACGACCGCCGAACGCGCCCGCGAGGCCCTCGCCGCGATGCGTGCCCTCCTCGACACCGTCCGGGACGGCGAGGGAGAGGGCGACGGGGAGCGGGGAGCCGAACTGCGGCCGCAGCCGACCCTCCAGGCCCTCGACCTGCTGGCCCGCCAGTGCCGAGCAGGCGGTCGTGACGTCGAGATACGGGTGACCGGCCGCGTACCGGAACGGCTGCCCAGCGCGGTGGATCTGGCCGCCTACCACGCGGCCGAGACGGTGCTCGGGGCCGGCGGGGAGGAGGCCGCGGTACTGGAGTTCGACCGGGACGGGGATACCTTGACGCTCACGGCCACCGGGGTCCCCCGCGCCGCGCGCCCCGCCGTACGGGAGCTGCTGGCGGCGCGCGCCGCCGCGCTCGGCGGCACCCTGGACACCGACCGGCCGGGCACGGTCGGGCTCCGGCTGCCACTCGCACCGGTTCCGCAGGAGGACGACGTCATGTCGGCCGAGGAGAGGGAGCGATGAGTCTCAAGGTGCTGGTCGTCGACGACCAGGGCATCGTGCGGGCGGGGTTCGCCGCGGTGATCGACGCCGAGGAGGACATGACGGTCGTCGGCGAGGCCGCCGACGGCGCCGCCGCGGTGCGTCTCGCCGCGGAACTGGCCCCCGATGTCGTCGTCATGGACGTCCGGATGCCCGTGCTCGACGGCATCGCGGCCACCCGCATCATCACCGGCCGCCAGGACGCGCCCCGGGTCCTGGTGCTGACCACCTTCGACCTCGACTCGTACGTCTTCGACGCGCTGCACGCCGGAGCCTCCGGGTTCCTGCTCAAGGACGTGCACGCCGCCGAACTGCTCCAGGGCATCAGGGTGGTGGCCACCGGGGAGAGCGTGCTCGCCCCGTCCGCGACCCGCCGGCTCATCGGCCACTACGCGTCGGGGGCGGGCGCCGGGATACGCGCCGGGAGCGGGCCGAACGAGCTGGACAGTCTCACCGGCAGCCAGCGCAACGTCCTCGCCCTGGTCGCGTCCGGACTCAACAACGCGGAGATCGCCGACGAACTCGGCATCACCGTCGGCACGGTCAAGTCCCACGTCAACGCGCTGCTGCGCAAACTCGGCCTGCGGGACCGCGTACAGGCGACGATCCTCGCGTACGACCTCGGGCTCGCCCGGCCGAATCCGCCCGGTACCGACCCGAGGAGTACAGCCCCGTGACCGTGCCCGGCAGGAACCCCGGCTCCGGCCCGACCGCCTTCGCGCGATGTCTGCGACTCGCTCGCAAGCACGTCTTCGTCCTTGGCTATCTGCTGGTCGTCGCGGGCCTGGTGGTGTGGGCGTACGCGGTGAGCGCGAGCGACGGTTCGGACGGGTCCATGGCGGGTGTCATCCCGCTGCTCGCCACCGTCCCGGGCAGTCTCGTGCCGCTTCTGCTGCTGCCGGACGGCGCCGAACTGTTCGTCGTGGCCGTCGTGTTCGGGGCGCTGTTCAACGCGCTCGTCATCGGCTGGTGCGCCCGTGCGCTGCGCCGGGGCGGGAAGGGCTACGACCCGGTGTCCTGAAGCCCGTCGGGTTGTCATCGGGTTGTCATCGGACTCTTGTCGGATTCCCTTCGGATTGTCGTGGGGTTGTCCCCGTATTTCGCTCGTCTTCCCCTTGTAGGCCTGGACCAACACCGGACCGTCCATCATGATGACGCTGCCATGACAACGTAGTCCTCGTAGTCCTCGGGATGGTGACCGTGCGTGGATCCTTCGGCTGGCTGACTCTGGCCGCCGCTCTCCTTCTGGTGCCCCTCTCCTCCGGTCCCGCCGGCGCGGCCCCGGCCGGTCCGGAGCCCGCCGCCCGCGAGGCCGCCCCGGCCGCGGCGGCCTGGACGGCCCCGCTCAGTACGCGGGGCCGCTGGATCGTCGACGCGAACGGCGACCGGTTCAAACTGCGCTCCGGCAACTGGCACGGCGCCAGCGGCACATGGAACGGCTCCGGAAACGTGGACGACGACGCCAGTCATCACGCGGGCGAGAACTCCGGGCGGATCCCCCTCGGCCTGGACCGGGCGCCCATCGCCGAGATCGTCGCCGGGTTCCAGGAGATCGGGATCAACAGCATCCGGCTGCCCTTCTCCAACGAGATGGTCCACGACAGCCGCCCCGTCACCGACGACGCCGTCGCCGCCAACCCGGCACTGCGCGGCAGGACCCCGCTCCAGGTGTACGACGCCGTCATCGGCGAACTCACCGGTGCCGGGCTCGCCGTGATCCTCAACAACCACACCAACACGACCCGTTGGTGCTGCGGGGTCGACGGCAACGAACGCTGGAACGCGAGCCAGTCCGTCCAGACCTGGGAGGACGACTGGCTCTTCATGGCCCGCCGCTACAAGGACAACAAGCGGGTCGTCGGCGCCGACCTCTACAACGAGGTGCGCCGCAACATCTGGGACGACCCCAACTGGGGCCTGGGCGACGACCACGACTGGTTCGCCGCCTCCCAGCGCGTCGGCGACCGCATCCTCACCGAGGCCAACGCCGATCTCCTCATCGTCGTCGAGGGCATCAACTGGACCGGCATCCCCGTCGACGGCTTCGCGCACGGCCGCCCCACCCTGGAACCCGTACGGAACCTGTCGCACACCCTCGTCGACTCCGGCAAGCTCGTGTACTCCGCCCACTTCTACGACTACACCGGCCCCAACCACAGCGGGGCCACCGGGACGGGCGAGACCACCGACCCGCGCTACCGGGACTTCAGCGCCGCCGAACTCGTCGACGTACTGAACCGCCAGGCCTTCTTCGTCACCGCCGAACAGGACCAGCACTTCACCGCGCCCGTCTGGATCAGCGAGTTCGGGGTGGGCGGCCGGTCGGAGACGAACGCCAAGGCGCGGGCCTGGTTCGAGAACTTCGTCGACCACCTCGTGCGCACCGACGCCGACTTCGCGTACTGGCCGCTCGTCGGCTGGCACGAGAACCGCACCGGCAACGGCTGGGCCCTGCTCCACTGGGACGCGGCGGGCCACCGCATGGGCGTGTACGACGGTGACGACTGGCGGGCCGCGGCCTGGAGCCGGCTCGTCGGAGCCACCGGGCGCACCGGGCAGGTCGCCCCCGTCACGGAGTGGTCCATGCTCAGTCCCGACCACGGCGACTTCATCGCCTCGCGGCGCATGCGGGCGCTGCCGGACTTCGACTCCGGCGCGCGCAAGGCCGTCTGCCCCGACGGGCAGCGGCTGCTCGGGCTCGGGCACACGGGGAACCGGGGACTGTGCTCCGACGCGACCACCGGGCCGCTGGCGAACGCGGCCGGGGCGCCCGAGGTCGTCAAGGACGAACGGTACGTCGCGCCGGGCGGGGACTGGGCGTCCGGCTACACCAAGCTGCAGTGTGCCGACGGGCGGTTCGTGTCGGGGTACGCGGTGCGGGGCGCGGCGGTGTCGTCCGTGCTGTGCGCTGCCGCGCCGTCCGGGGTGATCACCGGGACGGCGGGTCGTACGGTGTGGTTCGACCGCGGGGACAACCGGGGCTCGGCGCCCAGGGGCGGGGACTTCGCGAACGGTCACTACAAGGGGCAGTGTGCGGACGACGAGTACGTGGCGGGTGTCGCGTACACGGGCCGCATCGGGTCGTCCCGCACGCCGGACGCGCTCTTCTGCCGAAAGCTCCGCTGAGGACTGCAACTCGGCTGCGGCCCGGTGGGGGTGACCCGCGCAGTTCCCCGCGCCCCTTAAAAGCCAAAAGACTGCGCAGGTCCCCGCCCCCCTGAATGGG
>NZ_JBHXTO010000108.1:0-31741 GCF_042677425.1 Streptomyces sp. NPDC127119
GGTTGGCGGCTTAAACGCGTTCGCGCAACAAAACGGGGGGGGGGCCGGTAGATTCAGCGGCCCCCCACGCCTTTGCACTGCACACACGGCCACGCTGTCACCTGCGGCCCGGCGGGGGCTGATCGCGCAGTTCCCCGCGCCCCTAGAAACAGGCGCCCGGGGCACACCACGCTCAACCCCACCCCCCGCAGCCAAAACACCACAGCACCCCCACCCACCCAAGGGGCGCGAGGAACGGCGCGACCAGCCCCCACCGGGCCGCAGGTGTATCCGCGCACCCCCGGCCCGGAGGGCACACCCGTTAGAACGGGTTGAAGTCGTCGAATTCCTGGTCCGACTCGTCCCGCTCCGCCTGCTTGTCGCGACGCCGCTGCGCAGCCGGCCGCGGCGGCTCGAAGCGGTGGTCCTCACCACGGCGCCCGAGCATCTCCGCACCGGCCAGCACCGACGGCTCCCAGTCGAAGACGACGGCGTTCTCCTCGGGACCGATGGCGACGCCGTCACCGGAGTTGGCTCCCGCCTTCATCAGCGACGCCTCGACGCCGAGGCGGCTGAGCCGGTCGGCGAGGTACCCGACGGCCTCGTCGTTGCTGAAGTCGGTCTGGCGGATCCACCGCTCCGGCTTCTCGCCGCGCACGCGGTAGAGGCCGTCGTCCTCGCGGACCACGGTGAAGCCGGCGTCGTCGACGGCCTTCGGCCGGATGACGATCCGCGTCGCCTCTTCCTTCGGCTTCGCCGCACGCGCCTTCCCGACCAGCTCGGCGAGCGCGAAGGAAAGCTCCTTGAGACCCATGTGGGCGACGGCGGAGATCGCGAAGACCTGGTAGCCGCGGGCCTCCAGGTCGGGGCGCACCATCTCGGCCAGGTCCTTGCCGTCGGGCACGTCGATCTTGTTGAGGACGACGAGGCGCGGCCGGTTGCCCAGCCCGCCGTACTGGTTCAGCTCCTCCTCGATGATGTCGAGGTCGGAGACGGGGTCGCGGTCCGACTCCAGGGTCGCCGTGTCCAGCACGTGGACCAGCACCTCGCAGCGCTCCACGTGCCGCAGGAACTCAAGCCCCAGGCCCTTGCCCTGGCTGGCTCCGGGAATGAGTCCGGGTACGTCGGCGATCGTGTAGACCATCGAGCCGGCCGTCACCACACCGAGGTTGGGGACGAGGGTCGTGAAGGGGTAGTCGGCGATCTTGGGCTTGGCCGCCGACAGGACCGAGATCAGGGAGGACTTGCCCGCGCTCGGGTAGCCGACCAGCGCCACGTCGGCGACCGTCTTCAGCTCCAGGACGATGTCCTGGAGGTCGCCGGGAACACCCAGCAGGGCGAAGCCGGGCGCCTTGCGGCGGGCCGAGGACAGTGCCGCGTTGCCGAGGCCGCCCCTGCCGCCCTCGGCGGCCACGTAGGTCGTGCCGTGGCCCACCAGGTCCGCGAGGACGTTCCCGTCCTTGTCCTGGATGACCGTGCCGTCCGGCACGGGCAGGATCAGGTCCTGGCCGTCCTTGCCGGAGCGGTTGCCGCCCTCACCGGGCCGGCCGCTGGTGGCCTTGCGGTGCGGGGAGTGGTGGTAGTCGAGGAGCGTGGTGACGGACTGGTCCACGACCAGGATCACGTCACCGCCACGGCCGCCGTTGCCGCCGTCCGGGCCACCGAGGGGCTTGAACTTCTCCCGGTGGACGGAGGCACAGCCGTGGCCTCCGCTACCCGCGGCGACGTGCAGCTCGACGCGGTCCACGAAGGTGGTCATGGGATGTGCCTCCAGTTACGTACGGAAAATCTCTCATCGATGAGCACCACGCGGTCGTCGCCGCCCGATGATCACTACTCGATGGCGGTGTCCGTCCGACGGACACCTCTCCACCAGTTAAAACACGCGAAAGGCGGACCCGCTTCCCGTACGGGAAGTGAGGTCCGCCTCGCGAAAGATCCGGTCAGGCGACCGGAACGATGTTCACGACCTTGCGGCCACGGTGCGTGCCGAACTCGACCGCACCGGCGGCCAGCGCGAACAGCGTGTCGTCCTTGCCACGGCCGACCTTCACGCCGGGGTGGAAGTGGGTGCCACGCTGGCGGACCAGGATCTCACCGGCGTTGACGGTCTGACCGCCGAAGCGCTTCACACCGAGCCGCTGAGCGTTTGAGTCGCGACCGTTCCGGGTGGACGATGCGCCCTTCTTGTGTGCCATCTCTCCTCAGTCCCTTACTTCGCAGCCGCGGGGATCTCAGTGACCTTGATCGCCGTGTACTGCTGGCGGTGGCCCTGACGACGGCGGTAGCCGGTCTTGTTCTTGTAGCGAAGGATGTCGATCTTCACACCCTTGTGGTGATCCACGATCTCGGCCTGGACCTTGATACCGGCCAGCACCCACGGGTCGCTGGTGACAGCGTCTCCGTCGACAACGAGCAGGGTCGAGAGCTCGACCGTGTCGCCGACCTGGGCAGTGGAAATCTTGTCAACCTCAACGATGTCGCCGACAGCAACCTTGTGCTGGCGACCACCGCTGCGCACGATGGCGTACACGCGGATCTCTCTCTCACTCGAAATCGGAATCCCCGCAGTCCAGCCACCGAAAAAAGCGAAGCAGGCAGCCTCTCCCGGGGCGCGAGCCACCAGGAGGAAGAGGTTTACGGGAATGCGGTGCATCAAGAAACACACCGAGGGTCAAGGTTACGGGGCCCCGACCTGGGGGTCAAACCGGGTCCGGAGCGCCCCCTGACCAGGCAACCTACGTGGGCTCGCCGTCCGCGGGCAGCGGCTTCACGCCCTTGCACAGATCCGTGGTGTCCGCGGTGCCCGGGTAGGCGACCTTGGTCACCCGGTCGAAGTGGATCTTGTACATGTCGTGCACGGCGCCGTCGTCGACCTTCACGATCGACTCGTCGTTCTCGCGCAGCGCGGGGCCCGTGTAGTTGCCGGAGCCGGTGAAGCTGACCTTGTTCTTCACGCCGTCGTACACCCCGTCCACCAGGATGTACTTGGAGTGGATGATGTACGGCGTGACCAGCTTCTTGCCGGGGTTCAGCGGGTCACGGTCGTCGTTGTAGCAGCGTACGGTCGGGCCCCCGGTGGTGTGCAGCTTCTCCCAGGTGCCCTTGGTGCCGCCGCTGCTCTTGGCGCTGTCCGACTCCGCGTAGACGATGCTCACGGAGCAGCCCGCCTTCTTCAGGTCGACCAGCTTCTCCGCGATGGCCAGCCGCGTGATCTTGAAGATCGCCACCCGGACCTTGGTCGACTGCGTGACGCCCGCGGTGTCCTTGTACTTGCAGGTCACGTTGTTGAGGATCGAGTACACCGAGTCGGTGGCCCGCGTGTTGCCCGCCCGCGGGAAGAAGTACGCCTTGTAGAGGCCGTTGCTCACCGTGCGGTAGTTCCAGGACTCCCAGTCCTGCGCGACCATCGTGTCGAAGTAGTCCGCGTACGCGTCGTACATCGTCGGGTTGTTCGGCAGCAGCAGCGCGTCGTTGAAGAAGCGCGTGTGCGCGGACGGCGTGGAGTTCGAGGTGGTCTCGACGACCACGTTCGTGGCGCCCTTGACCGCCGAGAACAGCCAGAACTTGTTGTGCATGATCGACTGCCCGAACTTCGGGTCGCCGAGGCACGACTTGTTCTCCGGACACGTCGAGACGTACGAGCCCTGCGTACGGTCCGTGCCGAGACCCGAGGCGAGCGTCCCGTAGGCGGTGTTCGTCGGGCGGTCGCTGATGCTGGACTCGTCGAGCAGCACCTGTACGTGCACTCCGCGGTTCTTGGCGGCGACGAGCGCGTCGACGACGCCGGCCTCCCAGACGTGGTAGACCGCGACCTTGATCGTGGAGCCGGGCAGTGCGGAGTTCGTCAGCTCGACGAGCCGGGTGCGGATCGCGTACTGCTGGTCGGTGGTGCCGAGCGGGTCGTTGAAGATCGGCCCCTCGGTCCACGCCGGGTTGTCGACGGCCTGCGCCGTACCCGCCGTCGTACCGGCCTGGACACCCGCCGCGGACAGCACGGTCGCCAGCGCGAGCGCCTGACGGCTCCCCTTGACCGGCTTCACAGCGCGGTGCCGCCCCGTGCCCTGCAGGCGCACGCGCGCCATGGGATCCCCTCCCCCTGACACGTGTGAACGTCCTCCCCGACGCACACCCGTGTATGTGTAATCAATGACCGCCCGAGTTTTACAGGTGAGGGGTCACGAGCCAAGGGGCGGGGGGTGAATGTGATGTCCGTGATGCTCCCCAAAACGCGCCACGGTACGTCAAACCGGGCACCCGGAACGACAGTTCGGGTAACCGCGCGGGTCGTACGAGTGACGGCGGCGGCCCCCACGCCGACCACGGCCGCACTCCCGCCGGACATGACGACGCCCCCCGGTCGGCGCGGTGAGCGCCGGGCGGGGGGCGTCGTGCCGAGGCTCGCGCCTCCGCCGTCCTGCGCCCTCGTCAGTCCTCGTCGGTGGAGGCCGTGACGGTGGACGGCGTCTGCTGCTCCGCCGCCGCGGTCTTCTTGGACGTCGACTTCGCGGCCGTCTTGGCGGTCTTCGTCGCCTTCTTGGCCGTGGTCTTCTTGGCGACCGTCTTCTTGGCCGCCGTCGTCGTCTTCTTCGCGGCGGCCTTCTTCGCGGGCGCCTTCTTGGCCGCCTTGCGGGCCGTCTTCTTGGCCGGCGCCACGCTGTCGTCGCCGTCCTCGGCGGACGGTTCCGCGGGGGCCTCGACCGGCGCCTCGACGGCCTGCGCCGCGGCGTCCGGCTGCGCCGCTGGGACGACCGTGACGGCGGTCTCGGCGGACGAGGTCGGCGCGGTGGCCTTGCGGACCGCACGACGCCTCGGACGGGCCGGGGCGGCACTGTCCGCGACGGGCTGCTCCTCAGCGGAGACGGCCTCGGCGGCCTGCTCCACGGGCTCGGCGGGCGCGACGGGCGCGGCGACCGGCTCGGAGACCGTCACCACGGTCTCCTCGGCCGCCGTGGGCGAACCGGCGGGCGCGGACACCTTGCGGGTGGCCCGACGGCGCGTACGGCCCTTGGGAGCCGCGTCGTCGACGGCCGGGGCCTCGGCGGCGGCCGGAGCCTCGACCACCGGGTCCTCGGCGGCGACGGGCGCCGTCTGCGCGACCTCGGCCGGCTCCTGCCGGACCGGACGCGCGACCTCTTCCTCCGGCGTCACGGACTGCGCGGTCGGAACCTCGTCCCGGCGCTCGGCCTGCTCGGCACGCTCCGCCCGCTCGGACCTGCGGGACTCGGACCTCGGCGCACCCGCCGGGGCCGACGCACGACGGCCCGACCGGCGGCGCGAACGGCCACCACGGGTCGCCGCGGCCTCCGCCTCGGCGGCACTGCTGTAGAGGTCCTCGTCCGGTACGAACTCGGGCTCGGGAAGCGCGACGGGCTCGGCGGCCTCCGCGGCGACCTCGGCCGCCGTCTCGTCCGGCTCGACGGCCTCGGCCGTCTCCGTCTCGTACGTGTGCTCGTGCTCGTGGGGCTGCTCGGCACCGCCGCGACCGCGCTTCTTGCGCTTGCCGCCGCCTCCGGCGGAGGTCGGCTGCTCCATGTGCACGATCACGCCGCGGCCGTTGCAGTGGACGCAGGTCTCCGAGAACGACTCCAGCAGGCCCTGACCGACCCGCTTGCGGGTCATCTGGACGAGGCCCAGCGAGGTGACCTCGGCCACCTGGTGCTTCGTACGGTCGCGGCCCAGGCACTCCAGGAGGCGCCTGAGCACCAGGTCCCGGTTGGACTCAAGGACCATGTCGATGAAGTCGATGACGACGATGCCGCCGAGGTCGCGCAGCCGCAGCTGGCGCACGATCTCCTCGGCCGCCTCCAGGTTGTTCCTGGTGACCGTCTCTTCGAGGTTGCCGCCCTGACCGGTGAACTTGCCGGTGTTGACGTCGATGACGATCATCGCTTCGGTCTTGTCGATGACCAGCGAACCACCGCTGGGCAGCCAGACCTTGCGGTCCAGGGCCTTGGCGAGCTGCTCGTCGATCCGGTACGTCGCGAAGACGTCGACCTCGGAGGTCCACCGCGACAGGCGGTTCGCCAGGTCGGGCGCCACATGGGCGACGTAACCGTGGATGGTGTCCCACGCCTCGTCGCCGCTGACGATGACCTTGGAGAAGTCCTCGTTGAAGATGTCGCGGACGACCCGGACGGTCATGTCCGGCTCCCCGTACAGCAGGGTCGGGGCGTTGCCGCTCTTCGCCTTCTTCTCGATGTCCTCCCACTGCGCCTGCAGCCGCTCGACGTCACGGCGCAGCTCGTCCTCGCTCGCGCCCTCGGCTGCGGTGCGCACGATGACGCCCGCGTCCTCGGGGACGATCTTCTTGAGGATGGTCTTCAGCCGGGCGCGCTCGGTGTCGGGCAGCTTGCGGCTGATGCCGGTCATGGAGCCCTCGGGCACGTAGACCAGGTAGCGGCCGGGCAGCGAGACCTGGCTGGTGAGGCGGGCGCCCTTGTGGCCGATCGGGTCCTTGGTGACCTGCACGAGGACCGACTGGCCGGACTTCAGGGCGCTCTCGATGCGGCGGGGGCCGTTGGCCATGCCCAGCGCCTCGAAGTTGACCTCACCGGCGTACAGGACAGCGTTGCGGCCCTTGCCGATGTCGATGAAGGCGGCCTCCATCGACGGCAGCACGTTCTGGACCTTGCCCAGGTAGACGTTGCCGACGTACGACGTCGACTGCTCCTTGTTGACGTAGTGCTCCACGAGCACGTCGTCCTCAAGGACACCGATCTGCGTGCGCTCGCCGCTCTGGCGGACGACCATCACGCGCTCGACGGCCTCGCGGCGGGCCAGGAACTCGGCCTCGGTGATGATCGGGACGCGGCGGCGGCCCTGCTCGCGCCCTTCACGGCGGCGCTGCTTCTTGGCCTCCAGGCGGGTCGAGCCCTTGATGGACTGCACCTCGTCGCTGGGGTGCTCGTCCTTCTTGCGGGGCTCGCGGACCTTGACGACCGTGCGCTCGGGGTCGCTCTCGCCGGACTCGGCCTCGCCGGAGGAGTCACCGGCGCGACGGCGACGGCGCCGGCGGCGACGGCTGCTGCTGGAGCCGCCGCCGTCGTCGTGGTCGTCGTCCGCGTCGGCGGAGTCCTCTTCGCCCTGCTCGGCGCTGTCCTCGGTGTCGTCGGAGGTCCGGGCGGCCTGCTCGCCGCGCTCACCCCGCTCGTTCTGCTCGGCGGCGAAGTCGTCGTCCGCGTCGGCGGACTCGCCCCGGCGACGGCGACGGCCACCGCGGCGGCGACGGCGGCGCGAACCGGTCTCCTCGCTGTCGTCACCGTCGGCGGCGTCCTCTGCGGACTCCTCCTCGGCCGGCTCCTCGGCCTCGGGGGCACGCTCCACCGGGGCACGCTCGGCGGGGGCGGCGGGCTCCTCGGCCTTGCCACGGCGGCGGCGACGGCGCGAACCGCCCGTCTCCTCCTCTGCGGCGGCCACGGGGGCGGCCTGCTGCTGGACCGGCTCCGCGACCTCCTCCACCTCTTCGGCGGCCTCGGCCGCGGCGGCGGCTGCGGCACGCTCCGGGGTCTGGAACATCGGCTCGGTGAAGACCGGCGCCTGGAAGACGGCGACGGCGGGGCGCGCGGGGCGCCGGGCCGAACCCTCCTCGGCGGTCTTGCGGGGCGCGGGCGCGGAGAAGCCTCCGGCCGCCTTGCGGGTGGCCCGGCGACGGGCGCGGCGCGGGGTGGCGTCGTCGGCGTCGGCGGGGGTCTCGGTCTCGGCGGACCGGTCGTTCTTGGCAGCGGCCACGGGGGCCTCCCTGCGCTCGTCGCGAGCAACGGCCTCGGTGGGCTCGGTCGCGGTGGGGGTCTCGGCGCGCTCCGCCTTCTGCCGGGCGACGCGACGAGTGGGCTCGGCGGCGGCCTCGGCGGGCGCCTGCTCGGGCGTCACGCTCTCCGCCTCCGCCTGCGGCGCACCCGCGGGCGCGGTGGCGCGGCGGGTCGCACGACGGCGCGCACGCGGCGCGGGCGCCGCCTCGGCCTCGGCAGCCGGTGCCTCCTCGGCAGCCGGAGCAGCGGCCGGTACCTCGACGGTCTCGGCGACCTCGGCGGTTACGGCCGTCTCGGCGGCCTCAGCAGCCTGCGGCGCACCCGTGGGCGCGGTGGCCCGGCGCGTGGCACGACGGCGCGCACGCGGGGCGGGCGCCTCGTCGGCCTCGGTCTCGGCGGGCGCCTCGGGCGCCGCCGTCACGGCCGGCGCGGCGGTCTCGGCAGTCGTGGCCTCGGCGGCCTGCGGGGCTCCCGCCGGGGCGGATGCGCCTCGGGTGGCACGACGGCGCGCACGGGGAGCGGGGGCGGCCTCGTCGGCCGATGCCTCCGTCGGTTCGTCCGCGGCGGCCGCGGGTGCCTTCGCCGCGGCCCTCTTCCTGGGAGCGGCGGTCGTGGCCGCCTCCTCCGTCGCGAGGTCCGCGGAGGTCACGGCCGGTATGGCCGGCGCCGTGGTCTGCGCCACGGCCGTGCTCTCGGCGTCCGCCGACGGCGGGCCGGCGGGGCGCGAAGCGGCACGACGGCGCCGGCGTGGCGGCAGCGTGTCGCTCGGGGTGCTGTTGTCGGAGCCCGTGGAAGGCTCGGTGGGGTCGGTCGGCTCAAGCATGCGGGTGGATCTCCCGTCAGGCTCCCGGGCGCCGCGGATCCGGTGACGTCCGCGGCTCGCGCGTTGCGCGGTGCCGCCGTCCGGGGCGCGGGCGCCGCACGGGAGCTCTCTGTGTCCTGTCTCGCCGGTTCCGTATGCCATGAGTGCGTACGGCCTGGCGAAAGTCTTCTGGTCGGTGCGCTGCCCGAACCAGGTGGCTCCCGGATACGAGGGCGGCGCTTCGACGTACGTCCCTGCGCGGGACCTTCCTTACGCCAGCGCCTTCGCGGCGGCAGCTGCGGTGTCCCCGGAGATTCCCGGAGAATCTGCTGCTGCCTCGCGGTCGGGCGCGAGCGGGTCGGTCACCGTGCCGGTCTCTTCATCGAAAAGCCCCTGCGCCAGCCTGGTCACCGCTGCGGGGACCGGCGGCGCCAGGTCGGCCACAGCTCGGAGACCGGACAGGACGTCGTCAGGTCGAACGGCAGGCGTCACGTGCCGAACAACCAGCCGCAGTATCGCACAGGCCTGGTCGGTCGGCCTATCAGCCTGTGCACCGTGTGCCGTCGGCTGTGCACCGTGCGCCTCCAGACTCGCGACGGCGCCGCGGGCGTCGAAGGTGCGCATGCCGTTCTTCGCCTTGCGCTGCACCTCGACGGTCTCGGCCGCGGTGAAGGCGTCGACCGCGCGCAGCGCGTCCTCGTGGGACACGCCGTCGAGGCGCATCTCCCACACGGACGCGGTGAGCCGGTCGGCGAGACCCGACGTACGGGCCTCCACGGCGTCGATGATGTCGAGCCCCGCGGGCATCGACTCGTCGAGGAGTGCGCGCAGCTTCTCGGGATCGCGCGCGTCGGTGAGCGCGATCTCCAGATATTCCGCCTCACTGCCCGTGCCGGTGGGTGCGGCATTGGCGTACGACACCTTCGGGTGCGGCGTGAACCCCGCCGAGTACGCCATGGGCACCTCGGCTCGGCGCAACGCGCGCTCGAAGGCACGCTGGAAGTCACGGTGGCTGGTGAACCGGAGGCGGCCGCGCTTGGTGTAGCGCAGTCGGATGCGCTGCACCGCGGGTGCGGGCGGCGGGCCTTCGGGCTGTCGCTTGCCCAGTGTCGTTCAGTCCTTCGTGAGTGCGGTCGTACTACTACCTAGAGTACGTGTGTCGGCGCCCGTGCGTTCCCTTCGGGAGGGGCCGGGCGTGCTCTACAGGGGCCCGCCGGGCTTGACCAGGCGTACCGGCTCCGGCTCCGCGCGGGGTCCGGCCAGGGGTACGGGCTCGGGCTCGCGCGGTGCGCCGAACAGCGCGCGCCTGATGTCGGCCCTGGTCTGCCGTGCCGTCTCCCGGGCGCTCGCCAGGGCCTGCCGGGTGACGCGGCCCACGCTCCGCGCGGCCTCCGCCGCGGGCTTCCAGAAGACGTCCCGTACGAAGTGCCCCATCGGAGTGAACACGCTCCGGTACGCCCACCGCACCGGCTCGACGAAGATCCACCGGAAGAGTCGTCCGAGGAAGCGGCCGACGGCGAGGGACACGTATCCGGCGACGCGCCAGGCGTGTCCCAGGGCCTCGCCGATCTCCCGCGCGATGACGGCGATGCCCCGTCCGACCGGTGCGAGGACCCAGCGCCACAGGGCGACGGCGGGTACGACGAGGATCCACCGCAGGAGGGTCCCGACGGCCTTGCCGAGCCAGACCACCACGGCCCACAGCCCGCGGCCGACCCATGTCATGCCGGCCCACAGCCCTCGGCCCATCCATGTCATGCCGGCCCACAGTCCCCCGCCGACCCATGTGATGCCCGCCCACACCCCGCGGGAGACCCGTACAACTCCCGCCCACAGTCCCCGCGAGACCCACACCACCCCGGACCACAGCCCCGCGACGACCCACGCGACACCGCGCCCGGTCGGCGCGAGCAGGGCCCGGTACAGCCAGCCCGTCGGAGTGAGCACCACCGTCCGCCACAGCCAGGCGCAGCCGGCCCCGAAGCCCCGCAGCGTCCACAGGATGCCGTGGCCCAGCGGCGTCAGCAGCCGCTCGTACAGCCACCGGGCGGGGACGACCAGCAGCACGTGTCCGAGCCAGGCGAGCGCCCGGCCCACCGGCACGGCCACGTAACGCCACAGGCCCACCCACGGCCAGACGAACAGCAGCATGCACAGCCACTTCAGCGCGTACCCGATGCCGGTGAACAGCCGGGCGAGGACGGTCGCGACGCCGTCGAGCAGCCACACGAGGGCCCGTCCGACCGGCGCGAGCACCCACATGAGCGCGCGGCCGAGCGGCCGCAGCAGTGTGTCGTCGAGGAGCCGGCCGCAGACGACCAGCGCGTCCCAGGCCATCCGCACGGGCACGATCAGCACGAACACCACGATCCGCACCGGGATGCGGATGGCGACGGCGAGACATCCCTCAGGAGCGGCGTCCCGCTGCCGCGAGGGCATCACGGGCGGCGCGGGCTGCGGCGACTTCTCCAGGTCCATACCCACACGGACGCGTCAACCGTCCGGATGGATGCACGAACGGTCCGGGAACGGCACTTTCCTCCGCGCTCGCCCCGGATCGCACCGTCCCCGCCGTAAAACCCGTCTCAGTGGCTGTGACCGCCGGCCGCGGCGGGCGCGGCGTTCTTCACCGTCAGCGGCAGCAGCTTCTTGCCGGTCGGCCCGACCTGGATGTCGAGGTCCAGCTGCGGGCACACCCCGCAGTCGAAGCAGGGGGTCCAGCGGCAGTCGTCGACCTCGGTCTCGTCGAGCGCGTCCTGCCAGTCCTGCCAGAGCCATTCCTTGTCGAGGCCCGAGTCGAGGTGGTCCCAGGGCAGGACCTCCTCGTAGGTGCGCTCGCGGGTGGTGTACCAGTCGACGTCCACACCGAAGGCGGGGAGCGTCTTGTCGGCACACCGCATCCAGCGGTCGTACGAGAAGTACTCGCGCCAGCCGTCGAAGCGTCCGCCGTCCTCGTAGACGGCGCGGATGACCGAGCCGATGCGGCGGTCGCCGCGGGAGAGCAGGCCCTCGACGATGCCGGGCTTGCCGTCGTGGTAGCGGAAACCGATGGAGCGGCCGTACTTCTTGTCGCCGCGGATCCGGTCGCGGAGCTTGCCGAGCCGGGCGTCCGTCTCCTGTGCCGACAGCTGCGGGGCCCACTGGAACGGCGTGTGCGGCTTGGGGACGAAGCCACCGATGGACACCGTGCAGCGGATGTCGTTCTGGCCGGAGACCTTGCGGCCCTCGGCGATGACGTTCATCGCCATGTCCGCGATCTGGAGGACGTCCTCGTCGGTCTCGGTGGGCAGGCCGCACATGAAGTACAGCTTGACCTGGCGCCAGCCGTTGCCGTACGCCGTGGAGACGGTCCGGATCAGGTCCTCCTCCGAGACCATCTTGTTGATGACCTTGCGCATGCGCTCGGAGCCGCCCTCGGGGGCGAAGGTCAGACCGGAGCGGCGGCCGTTGCGGGTCAGCTCGTTCGCCAGGTCGACGTTGAACGCGTCGACCCGGGTGGAGGGCAGGGACAGCCCGACCTTGTCCTCCTCGTACCGGTCGGCCAGGCCCTTGGCGATGTCGGCGATCTCCGAATGGTCCGCCGAGGAGAGGGAGAGCAGGCCCACCTCTTCGAAGCCCGTCGCCTTGAGGCCCTTGTCGACCATCTCGCCGATGCCCGTGATGGAACGCTCACGGACGGGGCGGGTGATCATGCCGGCCTGGCAGAAGCGGCAGCCGCGGGTGCAGCCGCGGAAGATCTCCACCGACATGCGCTCGTGGACCGTCTCCGCGAGCGGCACGAGGGGCTGCTTCGGGTACGGCCACTCGTCCAGGTCCATGACCGTGTGCTTGGACACGCGCCACGGGACACCCGACTTGTTGGGGACCATGCGGCCGATCCGGCCGTCGGGGAGGTACTCGACGTCGTAGAACGCCGGGATGTACACCCCGCCCGTCTTCGCGAGGCGGAACAGGACCTCCTCGCGGCCACCGGGCCGTCCCTCCGCCTTCCAGGCGCGGACGATCGCGGTCATGTCGAGCACGGCCTGCTCGCCGTCGCCGATGATCGCCGCGTCGATGAAGTCGGCGATCGGCTCGGGGTTGAAGGCGGCGTGGCCGCCGGCGAGCACGATCGGGTCGTCGAGACCGCGGTCCTTCGACTCCAGCGGGATGCCCGCGAGGTCGAGCGCCGTCAGCATGTTGGTGTAGCCCAGCTCCGTGGAGAAGCTGAGGCCGAACACGTCGAAGGCCTTCACCGGGCGGTGGCCGTCCACCGTGAACTGGGGGACGCCGTGCTCGCGCATCAGCTCCTCCATGTCCGGCCAGACGCTGTAGGTGCGCTCGGCGAGGACACCCTCGCGCTCGTTCAGGACCTCGTAGAGGATCATGACGCCCTGGTTGGGCAGCCCGACCTCGTACGCGTCCGGGTACATCAGCGCCCAGCGGACGTCGCAGTCCTCCCAGGGCTTGACCGTGGAGTTGAGCTCTCCGCCGACGTACTGGATCGGCTTCTGCACATGCGGGAGCAGAGCTTCGAGCTGTGGAAAGACCGACACAGCGGTTTCGGCAGACATCTCACGAACCTTTGCGAGCCGACAGGGGATGACTTTCCAGCCTAACGTGCCTGTGGGTGCGCCCTGTCCGGCCGTCCGTGCACGCCACTGGACGGGCCGTGGCGGGCCGTCGTGCGTCTGCGGGCTCATCGTTGGCTGGTCGCGCAGTTCCCCGCGCCCCTTCGGGGTGCCCTGGAGGGCGCCCCGAAAAGGTCGTCGACTAGATCGTCGTCCCGTTTCTGATCGCCTCCCACGCCTCCGGCAGAGCGGTCTCCACCGACTCGGCGACGCGTTCCTCGTGGCCGTACAGGACCCCGTACGTGAAGGCGTTCTCGGCTGCCGCGTGGGCCTGGGTCGCCAGGTCCCGCAGGGCCAGCCTCGCCATCACGCTGTCCTGGTGTTCGCCGAGCAGGCCCTGGAGGGACTTCATGTCGCTCACCAGGCTCTTCGCGGGCTTTCCGAGGACGGGGGCGGCGAGTTCGGCCGCGTAACGCGTGCGCTTGGTCTTCTTGCGGGCCTCGTGGATCGCGAGGTCGCGGCCCTCCCCCGGCGGCAGGTCGACGGCCTGCCCGACCAGGCCGGACAGCTTGTCGAAGTCCTTGCGCACGGCCTTCGTGACCGCCTTGCCCGTGGTGTCCGCGGCGGCCCCCCGCAGCGGCGGGGTGGCGAGCAGCGCGTCGAGGGAGACGAGGAGGTTCAGATAGCGGCCGCCGTCGAGGACCGCGATCAGGCGGCGCCGGGAGCCGGACCGGCGGGCGTGCGCCCAGGTGCGCAGCCGGCCGCGGACGGGCCCGGCGAGCAGGGCGCGCGGCAGGGCGCCGAGGGCGGTCGTCAGCCGCTCGGTCAGGACCTCCTGGTCGCGGTCGACGCCCAGTTCCCCCGCCAGCCACTTCAGTTCGTCGCGGATCGGGTCGGTGACGCCCCGGTCCAGGACGTTGCCGTACGAGCGGAACGTGCTGCGGAGCCTGCGGGTGGCGACCCGCATGCTGTGCACGGCGTCGAAGACGTCCCGGCGGACGGCGGGGTCCAGTTCGACGATCGCGTCGCGCTGGGCACGGACGTACGCGAGGACGTGGTCGCCGGCGGTGACGGGTGCCGCCGCCACGACGGGTTCCTTGCGCGCCTTGCGGCCGGTCTCCCCCAGCGCCCTGACCAGCTTGGACGCCGACGTGGAGCGGGAGACGCCGGCCTTGCGCAGTTTCTTCTCGACCTTGTCCAGGAAGGCGGGGTCGCCGTCGTCCGCCAGCTCGACCTCGATCTCGGTCCACCGGGCGGTGCCGTCGCCGCCGCTGAGCCGTTCGGCCCGTACGCGGTCGACGCTGACCTCGGCGAGCAGGCCCCCGGACTCGTCGACGAGGTGGCGGACCTCCCGGGCGGACAGCAGCCGTACGACGGGGACGAGTTCGGCGTCGCGCACCCGGGAGCGGACGAGTCCGGCGAGGGCGCGGGGCAGGGTGTCGGACAGCGGGGCGTGGATCTCGTCCCGTACGCCGTCGGAGACGGGGAGTTTCAGGTGCCAGCCCGCGTCGTCGCCGCCGGTGCGGCGGCGCAGGGTGAGGGACGCGGCGGCGAGGCGTTGGTCAGCCGTGTCGTAGTAGGTGGCGTCGAGTTCGGCGACGCCCTTGTCGATGACGGCCGAGACACCCGGCACCCGCGTCAGATCCGGCAGATCCGACAGTCCGGCATTCTCATCGGCTTCGTACTTACGCTCGATCTCACGCTTGGTGTCCGCCATGACCTGAATTTAGTTGCAGCACCCCGTTCCCCGTAAGGGCTGGCCCCGTAAGGGGCGCGGGGAACTGCGCGGCCGGCCACGACGAACCGGCACCCGAAAATCCACCGCCCCCTCGGGGCAACGCCAAAACCAATGGAACGGCTACGCCGACATGGGCCGCTGCACCCTGATCGACTGCAGCAACCCCACCGCCACCCACACGGCGAACATCGACGACCCTCCGTACGAGACGAAGGGCAACGGCAGCCCCGCCACCGGCATGATCCCGAGCGTCATCCCGACGTTCTCGAACGCCTGGAACGCGAACCACGCGATGATCCCCGCGGCCACGATCGTCCCGTACAGCTCCGTCGTCTCGCGGGCGATCCGGCAGGCCCGCCACAGCACGACGCCCAGCAGGACCAGGATGAGCCCGGCCCCGACGAAGCCCAGTTCCTCGCCCGCGACCGTGAAGACGAAGTCGGTCTGCTGCTCGGGCACGAACTGCCCGGTGGTCTGCGAGCCCTTGCCGAGCCCCGTGCCGAACAGCCCGCCGGAGCCGATCGCGATGCGCGCCTGGTTGGTGTTGTAGCCGACGCCCGCCGGGTCCAGCGCGGGGTTGGCGAACGCGGCGAAGCGGGCGATCTGGTAGTCGTCGAGGATCTTGAGCTGCCAGACCGCGATCGCCCCGAGCGCACCGGCGCCGATGAGGCCGAAGATCCAGCGGTTGGAGGCGCCGGACGCGAGCAGCACCCCGAGCACGATGATCACCATGACCATGACCGAACCGAGGTCGGGCATGAGCAGGACGATCAGTATCGGGACGAGGGCCAGGCCGAGCGCCTGGACGACCGTGCGGTGGTCGGGGTGCGGTTTGTCGCCCGCGTCGACCCGGGCCGCGAGCAGCATCGCCATGCCCAGGATGATCGTGATCTTCACGAACTCGGAGGGCTGGAGCGAGAAGCCGCCGCCGATGACGATCCACGCGTGCGCGCCGTTGATGGTCGCGCCGAGCGGCGTCAGCACCAGCAGGACCAGCAGGAGCGAGAGCCCGTAGAGGACCGGTACGGCCGTGCGCAGGGTGCGGTGGCCGAGCCAGACCGTGCCGATCATCAGGGCGAACCCGATGCCCGTGTTGAGCAGGTGCCGGAACAGGAAGTAGTACGGGTCGCCCTGGTTCAGCTCGGTGCGGTTGCGGGTCGCCGAGTAGACGAGGGCCGCGCCGATGAAGGAGAGCGCGATGGCCGCGAACAGTATCGGCCAGTCGAGCCTGCGGGCCAGCGAGTCACGGGCGAACACCCGGGTCCAGCTGGCTCGCTCCGGCCCGTATCCGGAGACGGAGAAACCGTTCCCGCCGGTCATACGAGCGACCTCCGCCTCTTCTTCGAGCGGCGCGCGGAGCGCCTGCGGGTGTCCCGGTTGGTACCGGTGTTCTGGTTCGGCACGGTGGCGGCCGGGTTGTCGCCCGCCACCTGCTGCTGCCCTTCCCCGGTGGCCTGCTCCTCCGCCTTCGGCGGGTAGACCTCGGCCTTCGGGGAGTCGATCGACCCGTCCTTCTCGACCTTCGGCAGGTTCTTCTGCGGCTGGTAGAGCAGGGCCTTCTTCTTGTCGATCTTGCCTTCCTCGGAGACCCCGTACAGCGCGTTGTAGATCTTGCGCACGGCGGGGCCCGAGGCACCGGAACCCGTACCACCCTGGGAGATGGTCATGATGACCGTGTAGTCCTTGGTGTACGTGGCGAACCACGAGGTCGTCTGCTTGCCGTAGACCTCGGCCGTACCCGTCTTGGCGTGCATCGGGATCTCGTCCTGCGGCCAGCCGCCGAACCGCCAGGCGGCCGTACCGCGGGTCGCGACTCCCGCGAGGGCACCGTCTATCTCGTCGCGGGTCTTCTTCGTCATCGGCAGCTTGCCGTGCGACTTGGGCTCGATCTCCTGGACGGTCTTGCCGTCCGGGCTGACGATCGCCTTGCCGACGGTCGGGTTGTACAGCGTGCCGCCGTTGGAGATGGCTCCGTAGATCGCCGCCATCTGTATCGGCGTGACGAGGGTGTCGCCCTGGCCGATCGAGTAGTTGACGGAGTCACCGGCGCGCATCCGGTTGCCTTCGAGACAGTTCTCGTACGCGATCTGCTGCGCGTACGAGCCGCCCTTCTTGCCGTACTTGCACCAGGCGTCCTTGTTGGCCTTCCAGTAGTCCGACTTCCACTTGCGGTCGGGGACGCGGCCGGTGACCTCGTTCGGCAGGTCGATGCCGGTCTCCTGGCCGAGGCCGAACTGGTGGGCCGTCTTGTAGAACCAGTCCTTGGCGTTCTTCTTCGGCTTGATGCCGCCGTCCTTCTTCCACTCCTCGTGGGACAGGCTGTAGAAGACGGTGTCGCAGGACACCTCCAGGGCGCGGCCGAGGCTGATCGGGCCGTACCCCTTGGACTCGAAGTTCTTGAAGACCTGACCGCCGATGGAGTACGAGGCGCCGCACTGGTAGGGGCCGTCGAAGGAGTAGCCGGCGTTTATGGCGGCGGCCGTCGGGACGACCTTGAAGATCGAGCCTGGCGCCGACTGGCCCTGGATCGCGCGGTTCAGGAGCGGATAGTTGGATGCCTTGCCGGTGAGCTGCGTGTAGTCCTTGCCGGAGATCCCGCCGACCCAGGCGTTCGGGTCGTAGGACGGGTTGGACGCCATGGACACGACCCGGCCGGTCTTGGCCTCCATGACGACGACCGCCCCGGAGTCGGCCTTGTAGTTCTCACCGGTGTTCTTGTCGAACTCCGTACGGGCGACCTTCATCGCCTCGTTCAGCTCGTACTCGGCGACGCGCTGGACGCGGGAGTCGATGCTGGTGACGACGTTCGCGCCGGGCTGGGCCTCGTCGCTCTTGGCCTGGCCGATGACCCGGCCGAGGTTGTCGACCTCGTAGCGGGTGACGCCGGCCTTGCCGCGCAGCTGCTTGTCGTACTGGCGCTCCAGGCCGGAGCGGCCGACCTGGTCGGAGCGCAGATACGGCGAGTCGGTGTCCTCGGCCTTGGTGATCTCCTCGTCGGTGACGGGCGAGAGGTAGCCGAGGACCTGGGCGGTGTTGGCCTTGCCGGGGGCGGCGTAGCGGCGTACGGCCTGCGGCTCCGCGGTGATGCCGGGGAAGTCCTCGGCGCGCTCGCGGATCTGCAGGGCCTGCTTGGGCGTGGCCTCGTCGGTGATGGGGATCGGCTGGTAGGGCGAGCCGTTCCAGCACGGCTGGGGCGTCTTCGCGTCGCACAGCCGGACCTTGTCCCGTACGTCCGCGGCCTTCAGACCGAGGACGTCCGCGAGCTTGGCGAGGACGGCGTCTCCGTCGTCCTTCATCTTCAGCAGGTCGGTGCGGGACGCGGAGACCACGAGCCGGGTCTCGTTGTCGGCGATCGGCACGCCCCGGGCGTCCAGGATCGAGCCACGCACGGCGGGGCTGACGACCTGCTGGACGTGGTTGCCCGACGCCTCCTTGGCGTACTCGTCGCCGTTGCGGATCTGGAGGTACCAGAGGCGTCCGCCGAGGGTGCCCAGGAGGGACAGGACGAGGATCTGGATGACGATGAGCCGGATCTGGACCCGCGGGGTCCGGCCGGTCTCGGGAATGTTGGTCACAGTCGCTTGACCCCCTTGATACGTCCCGCCCGGGCCATCCGTGCCTTGGCGGCCTTCGCTCTCAGTCCGCCGCGCTGGCTGCCGATGCGCAGGCCGGTGCCGGAGCTGATCCAGCCCGCGGCCACGTCGGTCGACTTGCCGGACCCGCCGGCGTCGGCGAGCGGATCGTTCTCGGCGCGGCGGGCCAGGGCCATGATGCCGGGGACCACGAACGGCGCGAGCAGCAGGTCGTACAGGGCGGCCGTGAACAGCAGGCCGCCGAGGCCCACATGGCGGGCGGCGGTGTCGCCGACGAGGGCGCCCACTCCCGCGTACAGGAGGGTGGAGCCGATCGAGGCGGCCACCACGACGGCCATCGGGCCGGTGGCGGACTTGAGCTGGCCGTTGTCGGGCTTGGCGAGTCCGGCGAGGTAGCCGATCACGCACAGCACCAGGGCGTAGCGGCCGGCGGCGTGGTCGGCGGGCGGGGCCAGGTCGGCGAGCAGGCCCGCGCCGAATCCGACGAGGGCGCCTCCGACGTGACCGTAGACGAGGGCGAGGCCGAGGACGGTGAGCAGCAGCAGGTCCGGTACGGCACCCGGCAGGTGCAGCCGGGCCAGGACGCTGACCTGGATCACCAGGGCGACGATCACCAGTGTGGCGGAGAGCAGCATTCGGTTGAAGCGCATGAAGAAGTCAGCTCCTACTGCTCTTGCTGCAGGCCGTCGGCGGGCGCGTTCGCAGAGGGCGTGACCGTCACGGTCACGGTCGGCGTGGGCGTTGGCTTGGGTTTGGCGGGCAGCACCTCGTCGCGCGGGTCCTTGCGCGGGGCCTGGACGACGACACCGACGATGTCGAGCTTGGAGAAGGAGACGAACGGCGTGACGTAGATCGTGCGGGTCAGGTCGCCGCCGGACGGGTCCACGCGGGAGACCAGGCCGACGGGTACGCCGGGTACGAACGGCTTGTCGGCCTGGGAGCCGAAGGTGACCAGCCGGTCGCCCTTCTTGATCTTGGCCTTGCCGTTGAGCAGCTCCACGCGCAGCGGGCGGTCGCCCTGTCCCGAGGCGAAGCCGAGTTCGTCGGTGGACTCCATGCGTGTGCCGACCGTGAAGTCGGGGTCGTTGGCGAGCAGCACCGTGGCGGTGCCGGGGCCGACCGTGGTGACGCGTCCGACCAGTCCGTCGCCGTTCAGGACGGTCATGTCGCGCTTGATGCCGTCGTTCGCGCCGACGTCGATGGTGACGGTCCAGGAGAAGCCCTGGGCCGCTCCTATGGCGATGACCTCGGCACCCTTGATGCCGTACTGCCCGGCGCCCGCCGTCTTGAGCATCTTGTCGAGTTGCGCGCTGCGGCTGCGGTTGCGGTCGTCGCTGCCCAGCTTCGCCTTCAACTCGGCGTTGGCGCGCTCCAGTTGCGTGACACGGTCGTGTCGGTCACCGGAGTCCTTCACTGCCTGGATCGCGTTGCCGACAGGGTCGACCGCGGTCGACACCCCGTCCTCGATCGGGCCGAAGACCGTGGCGGCGCCACGGCGGGCACCGTCGACCGGGGAGTCCTCACCCCCGCGGATGTCCACCGTGATCAAGGCGAACGCGATGGCGATCAGCAGCACCAGGAGCAGCCGGCTCTCTCGTGTGTCCCTCACGTGCGACGGCCGTGCCTTCCTCGTCGGAATTCATGTATGGCTCACTCAACAGGTTCCCGAAGGTCCTGACGAACTCCGGGAACCCCGAAGGAACCCCGGAGCAGCCGGTCGAGCACCAGATCGGCGCCCGATCGGGCGGAACCCGCGGTGTTATGGGGGAGCTTATGCCTCAATATCAACGATCCGCCGTACGAGAAGGGATCATCTCGTACGGCGGAATCGAAGAGTTACGTCATCTGCGCGGCTGGGCGTCCAGCACCTGCTGGAGCGCCTCGAACTCCTCCACGCACTTGCCTGCGCCGAGCGCCACGCTGTCCAGCGGGTCCTCGGCGATGTGGATCGGCATGCCCGTCTCGCGCCGCAGCCGCTCGTCGAGGCCGCGCAGCAGGGCGCCGCCGCCGGTGAGCACGATCCCGCGGTCCATGACGTCGCCGGACAGCTCCGGCGGGCACTTGTCGAGGGTGGTCTTGACGGCGTCGACGATCGAGTTGACCGGCTCCTCGATCGCCTTGCGGACTTCGGCCGCCGAGATCA
Source organism: Streptomyces sp. NPDC127119 (assembly GCF_042677425.1). NCBI lineage: Bacteria > Bacillati > Actinomycetota > Actinomycetes > Kitasatosporales > Streptomycetaceae > Streptomyces > Streptomyces sp. NPDC127119. The sequence continues at coordinate 20,557 of NZ_JBHXTO010000108.1, forward strand.
CGACGGTCTTCGGAAGGCCGGAGACCAGGTCCCGGCCGCGGATTTCGGTGTGTTCGTCATTGTCGAGGTCGTACGCGGAACCGATCGTGATCTTGATCTGTTCGGCCGTCCGCTCACCGAGGAGGAGCGAGTACTCCTTCTTGATGTGCTGGATGATCGCGTTGTCCAGCTCGTCGCCGGCCACCCGGATGGACTGTGCCGTGACGATTCCGCCGAGCGAGATGACCGCGACCTCGGTGGTGCCGCCGCCGATGTCCACCACCATGTTGCCCGTGGCCTCGTGGACCGGCAGGCCGGAACCGATGGCCGCGGCCATGGGCTCCTCGATGATGTGCACCTGCCGGGCGCCGGCCTGGGACGACGCCTCGATGACGGCACGGCGCTCGACGCCCGTGATGCCTGAGGGCACGCAGACGACGACGCGAGGACGGGCGAGGTAGCGCCGCTTGTGGATCTTCAGGATGAAGTAGCGGAGCATGCGCTCGGTGATCTCGAAGTCGGCGATGACACCGTCCTTCAGCGGGCGCACGGCAACGATGTTGCCCGGCGTCCGCCCGATCATCTTCTTCGCTTCCGCGCCGACCGCGAGGATGCCACCGGTGTTGGTGTTGATCGCGACGACGGACGGCTCGTTGAGTACGATCCCGCGACCCCTGACGTACACCAGCGTGTTGGCGGTCCCGAGGTCGACAGCCATGTCACGGCCGATGAACGACATTGAGTTCCCCATCAGGATTCGTCTGGCCTTCCCAAGTGGAGCTTTTGATGGCTTTTCAGGATGGCGAGGGTGAGCGCTGTGACGTGAAGGCTTCCATCGTAGTCTCGCCTGCACGGACACTGCGCGAGGGTCTTCGCCATTGTCAGCAGATGACGCGCCGCCTCGCTTGTGGAGACGGGCCATCGGGGGAACGCGTTCCCCCGATCGGCACGCATATGCCCGCAGACGGCCCTCATTGTGCGTCCCATTGTGGGCGGGCCGCAGGTCAGACGCTACCTGCCTGACAAAGCTTCAGGGGATTTTCGCTTCACAAGATTTTCACCGCGGCCCGGGCCGCCTCCGGGCGAGGCGGCCCCTGCCGGTGGGACGGTTACGCCAGACCGGGGAAGAAGATCTTCAGCTCGCGCTCGGAGGACTCCTCGGAGTCGGAGGCGTGGATCAGGTTCTCGCGGACGATCACACCGAAGTCACCGCGGATGGAGCCGGGCGCGGCGGCGATCGGGTCGGTCGGACCCGCGAGCGCCCGTACGCCCTCGATGACCCGCTCGCCCTCGACGACCAGCGCCACGACCGGGCCGGACGCCATGAAGGTGACCAGCGGCTCGTAGAAGGGCTTGCCCTTGTGCTCGCCGTAGTGCTGCTCCAGCGTCTCCTGGTCCAGGGTGCGCAGCTCCAGCGCGGTGATCTGCCAGCCGGCCTTGCGCTCGATACGGCTGATGATCTCGCCGGTCAGGCCGCGACGGACCGCGTCGGGCTTGAGAAGGACGAGGGTGCGCTGGCTCACGGTGGTGGCTCCTTCAGGGTCACAGATACAAGACCCCGAGGCTACAGCCCACACCCTTGGAGCCTCCGCCCCCGCCCCCGTACTGGGCCTCCGCCCCCGGCCTGGTGCGCGGGCTCGGCCCCCGGCCCGTGCGCGCTGACGCGCTTGTCCTCAAACGCCGGACGGGCTGAAAAGAAAGCCAGGGGCGCGGCCCCGCCTTTCAGGGGCGCGGGGAACTGCGCGACCAGCCCCCACCGGCCCGCAGCCGACAAACGCACCCCGGGAGGGCGCAGCCCTCTTCAGGGGCGCGGAGAACTGCGCGAACGGCCCCCACCGGACCCGCACCCGCACCCGCACCCGCAGCGATGAAGCCAGTCCGGCGCCTGAGGACCAAGGGGGCCCGGGGGAACCCCGAGGAAAGGACGGAACCCCGAACTACCCACCAGCCGCCGCCTGCGCGGCAAACCGCGCCTTCGCCTCCTCCACCTTCCGCCCGAAGTGCACCGACGCCCACCACAGCGCGGCGAAAACCGCTCCGAGGAAGAACATCACCGGCACCACGAACCCGCTCGCGATCAGCAGCACCTGCAGCCCCCAGCCCAGCTGCACACCCCCCGGCCGCGTGATCATCCCGCACAGGAGCACGCACAGCACCATCGCGACCCCGCACACCGTCCAGACCGTGGTCATGGACAGATCGGGATCCTTCATCGCCACGAGCCCGGCGAACCCGATCACGAAGAACTCACCGATCAGCGTCGAAGCACAGAGCGTCCGCACGACTCAGCCCCTTCCGAGCAGCAGCCGGGCCTCGCCGACCGTGATGACGGAACCGGTCACGAGGACGCCGCCGCCCGCGTACTCGGCCTCTTCCTCGGCCAGCGTGATCGCGGCCTCCAGCGCGTCGTCCAGCCGGGGCTCGACCTGCACGCGGTCGTCCCCGAACACCTCGACGGCGATACCCGCCAGCTCGTCCGCGTCCATCGCGCGGTGGCTGGAGTTCTGCGTCACGACGACCTCGGTGAAGATCGACTCGAAGGCTTCGAGCAGCCCCCGTACGTTTTTGTCGCCGCTCGCCCCGACGACTCCGATCAGCCGGCTGAAGTCGAAGACCTCCTGGACCGCCTCGGCGGTGGCGCGGGCGCCCGCCGGGTTGTGCGCGGCGTCCAGTACGACGGTCGGCGACTTGCGGACGACCTCAAGACGGCCCGGCGAGGTGACCGACGCGAAGGCCTTGCGGACGGTGTCGATGTCGAGCGCCTCGGGCCGCTGGGACCCGACGCCGAAGAACGCTTCCACGGCGGCCAGCGCCACGGCCGCGTTGTGCGCCTGGTACGCCCCGTGCAACGGGATGTACACCGCTTCGTACTCCCCGCCGAGACCGCGCAGCGTCAGCAGTTGCCCGCCGACCGCGACCTGCCGGCTGATCACACCGAACTCGAGCCCCTCACGGGCCACGGTGGCGTCGACCTCGACGGCCTTCTTGAGCAGCACCTGCGCCGCGTCGACGGGCTGCTGGGCCAGGATGACCGTCGCGCCCTGCTTGACGATCCCGGCCTTCTCCTTGGCGATCTCCCCCGGGGTGTTCCCGAGCCGGTCCGTGTGGTCCAGGTCGATGGGGGTCACCACGGCGACATCCCCGTCGATCACGTTGGTGGCGTCCCAGCTGCCGCCCATCCCGACCTCCACGACGGCCACGTCGACGGGCGCGTCCGCGAAGGCCGCGTACGCCATGCCCGTGAGCACCTCGAAGAAGGAGAGACGGAACTCCTGCGCCGCGTCGACCATCTCGACGTACGGCTTGATGTCGTCGTACGTCTCCACGAACCGCTCGGCCGGGATCGCCGCCCCGTCCAGGCTGATCCGCTCGGTGATCGACTGGACGTGCGGCGAGGTGTACCGGCCGGTGCGCAGTTCGAAGGCGCCGAGCAGGGCCTCGATCATGCGGGCGGTGGACGTCTTGCCGTTGGTCCCCGTGATGTGGATCGAGGGGTACGCGCGCTGCGGCTCCCCCAGTACGTCCATGAGCGCGGAGATCCGGTCCACGGACGGCTCCAGCTTGGTCTCGCCCCACCGCGTGGCCAGCTCGGTCTCGACCTGGCGCAGCGCCTTGTCGGCCTCCGGGTCGTCCGGGCGCGCGGGAATGTCGGACTGCGGCGCCGGGCCCTGCGTACGCAGAGTGCGGCTGCCGGCCTCGATCACGGCGAGGTCGGGATCGCGCTCCGTCTCGGCCTCGACGATCGCATCGAACGGATCGGACCCACTGCTGTCCTGCGGAAGCTCACTCACACCCCCAGTCTACGGAGCCCGAGCCCCGGCCTTTCAGGGGCGCGGGGAACTGCGCGACCAGCCCCCACCGGCCCGCAGCCGACAAACGCACCCCGGGAGGGCGCAGCCCTCTTCAGGGGCGCGGGGAACTGCGCGAACGGCCCCCACCGGCCCGCGGCCGAAGACGAACGCACGAGGGCCCCGGAACCATCAAGGTCCCGGGGCCCTCAAGAACGGCTACGCCTGCGGCAACGCGTCCAGCTGAGCCGAAAGCCGCAAGATGTCCTCGTCGGCCTTCGCAAGCCGCCCCCGGATCTTGTCGACCACCTGATCCGGAGCCTTGGCGAGGAACGCCTCGTTACCGAGCTTGGCGTTCGCCGCGACCTTCTCCTTCTCCGCGGCGGCCAGATCCTTGGCGAGCCGCTTCCGCTCGGCCCCCACATCGATCGTCCCGGACAGGTCGAGCGCGACGGACGCCCCGGCGACCGGCAGCGTCGCCGTCGCGGAGAACGCGTCCCCCTCCGGCTGCAGCCGCAGCAACTGCCGGATGGCCGCCTCGTGCGGGGCGAACGCGGTCCCGTCGAGGCTCAGCCGCGCCGGCACCCGCTGCCCCGGCTGCAGCCCCTGGTCGGCACGGAAGCGGCGCACCTCCGTGATGACCTGCTGCAGCGCCTCGATCTCCCGCTCCGCACCCGCGTCGCGGAAACCGCTGTCCGCGGGCCAGTCGGCGATCACGACGGACTCACCGCCCGTGAGGGTGGTCCACAGCGTCTCCGTGACGAACGGCACGACCGGGTGCAGCAGCCGCAGCGTGACGTCCAGGACCTCACCGAGGACCCGCTTGCTGACGTCGGCCGCGGGCCCGCCCGCCATGAACGTCGTCTTCGACAGCTCGACGTACCAGTCGAAGACCTCGTCCCACGCGAAGTGGTACAGCGCGTCGGAGAGCTTCGCGAACTGGAAGTCCTCGTAGTACGCGTCGACTTCCGCGACGGTCTCGTTGAGGCGGGACAGGATCCACCGGTCCGTCGCCGACATCGCGGACGCGTCCGGCAGCGGCCCCTCGACCGTCGCGCCGTTCATCAGCGCGAACCGCGTCGCGTTCCAGATCTTGTTGGCGAAGTTACGGGCCGCCTGGACCCAGTCCTCGCCGATCGGCACGTCCGTACCGGGGTTGGCGCCCTTGGCCAGCGTGAAGCGGACGGCGTCCGAGCCGTACTTGTCCATCCAGTCGAGCGGGTCGACGACGTTGCCGAACGACTTCGACATCTTCTTGCCGCGCTCGTCACGGACCAGTCCGGTCAGCGCGATGGTCTTGAAGGGGACCTCGCCGTCCATCGCGTACAGACCGAACATCATCATCCGGGCGACCCAGAAGAAGATGATGTCGTGGCCCGTGAGCAGGACGTCGGTCGGATAGAACTTCTTGAGGTCCGGGGTCTGTTCGGGCCAGCCGAGCGTGGAGAACGGCCACAGGCCGGACGAGAACCAGGTGTCGAGGACGTCGGTGTCCTGCTTCCAGCCCTCGGCCTCCGTGCCGGGCGGCTGCTCGTCGGGGCCGACGCAGACCGTCTCGCCGTTCGGGCCGTACCAGATGGGGATGCGGTGGCCCCACCACAGCTGGCGCGAGATGTTCCAGTCGTTGAGGTTGTCGACCCAGTCGAAGTACCGCTTCGACATGTCCTCGGGGTGGATCTTCACCCGGCCGTCGCGGACCGCGTCACCGGCGGCCTGTGCGAGTGGGCCGACCTTGACCCACCACTGCAGGGACTGCCGGGGCTCGATCGTGGTCCGGCAGCGCGAGCAGTGCCCGACGCTGTGGACGTACGGACGCTTCTCGGCGACGATCCGGCCCTGCGAGCGCAGCGCGCCGACGATGGCGGAGCGCGCCTCGTAGCGGTCGAGGCCCTGGAAGGGGCCGTGGACGGTGATGACCGCCCGCTCGTCCATGACCGTGATCGACTCCAGGCCGTGGCGCCGGCCGATGGCGAAGTCGTTCGGGTCGTGGGCGGGGGTGACCTTGACGGCACCCGTGCCGAACTCGGGGTCGACGTGGCTGTCCGCGACGACCGGGATGGTGCGGTCGGTCAGCGGCAGCTTGATGCGCTTGCCGACGAGGTGGCGGTAGCGCTCGTCGTCGGGGTGCACGGCGACGGCGGTGTCACCGAGCATGGTCTCGGCGCGCGTGGTGGCGACGACGAGGGTCTCGTCGCCCTCGCCGTACGTGATGGAGACGAGCTCGCCGTCGTCCTCCTGGTACTCCACCTCGATGTCGGAGATGGCCGTCAGGCAGCGGGGACACCAGTTGATGATCCGCTCGGCGCGGTAGATCAGCTCGTCGTCGTACAGCTTCTTGAAGATGGTCTGGACGGCCTTGGACAGGCCCTCGTCCATGGTGAACCGCTCGCGGTCCCAGTCGACGCCGTCCCCGAGCCGGCGCATCTGGCCGAGGATCTTGCCGCCGTACTCCTCTTTCCACTGCCAGACGCGCTCGACGAACTCCTCGCGCCCGAGGTCCTGCCGGGACTTGCCCTCCTCGGCGAGCTGCTGCTCGACCTTGTTCTGGGTGGCGATACCGGCGTGGTCCATGCCGGGCAGCCACAGCGCCTCGTACCCCTGCATGCGCTTGCGGCGGGTCAGGGCGTCCATGAGCGTGTGCTGGAAGGCATGCCCCAGGTGCAGGGACCCGGTGACGTTCGGCGGCGGAATGACGATGGTGTACGGCGGCTTGTCGCTGTTCGCGTCGGCGCCGAAGTAACCCCGTTCGACCCAGCGCTCGTACAGCTTCCCCTCTACCTCGGCCGGCGCGTACTGGGTCGGCAGTTCGGGGGCGTTGGCTGATGGCTGCTGCTGAGCGTTGTCGGTCACTCATCCAGTTTAGAGGTGTCACAGCCTCGCTCCGAAACCCGATTACTTGGTAACGGTGCGGCCCCCGCCGCTCCGGCGCCCCTCGGCTTGGGTGAGGATGTTCGGAACACATAAGTATCTGGAGGGGAACCCAGAATGAGCTACAACCAGCCGGGCCCGTACGGCGGGCAGCCGCAGCAGCCCGGACCGTACGGTCAGCCGGGTCCTTACGGCCAGCAGCCGCAGGCCCCCCAGCCCGGTTACGGCTACCCGCAGCAGGCTCCCCCGCCGCAGCCCGGCTACGGGTACCCCCAGCAGGCCCCTCCCGGCGTCCCGCCGCAGCAGCCCGGCTACGGCCAGCAGCCGCCGTACGGCGCCCCGGTGCCCCCGCCCCCCGGCGGAGGCAAGAAGAAGACGGGCCTGATCGTCGGCTCGGTGGCGGTCGTGGCGGCGATCGCGGTGGGCGCGTACTTCATCATCGGCGGCAGCGGCGGCGGCTCCGCGGACGTCGCGGACGACGGCCCCCACAAGCTGACGACTCCGGCGACGTTGCTCACCGAGTACAAGAAGAGCGAGGGCGCCGGGGACGGTATGTCCAAGTCCGACCTGAAGGACGCCGAGTCCTGGGGTGTCAAGAACCCCAAGGACGTCAGCGCCTCCTACCAGTCGGGCGACAAGGACAACCCGCTGGCCGGCAAGCTGCTCAGCTTCGGCGGGGTGTACGGGGACATCGACGACCCGGAGAAGGCGGTGGACGAGTTCTTCGCCGTCATGGAGAAGGACGCCAAGGACGAGGACGTCACCTTCGTCGGCAGCTCGAAGGCCTACGAGCCCAGCTCGCTGGAGGGCGCCGTCCTGAAGTGCCAGCAGGCGAAGATCGACAACTCCGGCGGCAGCACGGGCGAGCCGAAGGAGATGAACGTGACGTACTGCGCCTGGGCGGACCACAGCACGCTCGGCTTCGTACTTCCCATCGAGTTCTCCGACGCCGCGGCGGGCAAGAGCTCGGACCCGGCGGAGGTGGCCGAGACCACCGCCAAGGTGCGCAAGGAGGTCCGCGTCAAGGTGTGAGCGACGCGAGACGCACAACGGCGAAGGGCCCCGGTCGGTGACCGGGGCCCTTCGCCGTAACTCGCGTCCGTACGGGCCCGCTTACGCAGTCTTCTGCTCGCCCGGGCCCCGGCCGCGCGCGTCGCGCGGGATGAGGGTCGGGTTGACGTTCGAGCGGACGACCTCCGAGGTGATGACGACCCGGGCCACGTCCTTGCGGGACGGGACCTCGTACATCACTGCCTGGAGGACCTCTTCCATGATGGCGCGCAGGCCGCGCGCGCCGGTCTGGCGGAGGATGGCCTGGTCCGCGATGGCTTCGAGGGCCTCGCGCTCGAAGTCCAGCTCCACGCCGTCGAGTTCGAACAGGCGCTGGTACTGCTTCACCAGTGCGTTGCGCGGCTCCACCAGGATCTGGAGGAGGGCCTCGCGGTCGAGGTTGTGGACCGACGTGATGACCGGGAGGCGGCCGATGAACTCGGGGATCATCCCGAACTTCACCAGGTCCTCGGGCATGACGTCCTCGAAGCGGTCCTTCGCCTCGAGTTCCTTCTTGGAGCGGATCGTCGCGCCGAAGCCGATGCCCTTGGCACCGGCGCGGGACTCGACGAGCTTCTCCAGGCCCGCGAAGGCGCCGCCGACGATGAACAGGACGTTCGTCGTGTCGATCTGGATGAACTCCTGGTGCGGGTGCTTGCGTCCGCCCTGCGGAGGAACGGAGGCCGTGGTGCCCTCCAGGATCTTGAGCAGGGCCTGCTGCACGCCCTCGCCCGACACATCCCGCGTGATCGACGGGTTCTCGCTCTTACGAGCCACCTTGTCGATCTCGTCGATGTAGATGATGCCGGTCTCGGCCTTCTTGACGTCGTAGTCCGCTGCCTGGATCAGCTTCAGCAGGATGTTCTCGACGTCCTCGCCGACATACCCCGCCTCCGTGAGCGCCGTCGCGTCCGCGATGGCGAACGGGACGTTCAGCATGCGGGCCAGCGTCTGGGCGAGCAGTGTCTTGCCCGAGCCCGTGGGGCCGAGCAGGAGGATGTTGGACTTCGCCAACTCGATGGCGTCCTCGCGGTTCTGACCCGCGCTGTTCTCGCCGGCCTGGACGCGCTTGTAGTGGTTGTACACCGCGACCGAGAGGGCCTTCTTGGCGGACTCCTGGCCTACGACGTAACCCTCGAGGAACTCGTAGATCTCGCGAGGTTTGGGAAGTTCCTCCCAGCGCACCTCGCTCGTCTCCGCGAGCTCTTCCTCGATGATCTCGTTGCAGAGATCGATGCACTCGTCGCAGATGTACACACCAGGGCCTGCGATGAGCTTCTTGACCTGCTTCTGGCTCTTGCCACAGAACGAGCACTTGAGCAGATCGCCGCCGTCACCGATGCGTGCCACGGTGTGCTTCCCCTTCGCCTGGGAGACGCCTAGGTCCAGCGGCTCCTGGTGCTGCCTTATGTCCGACGGTACCTTGCCGAGCCCCTCGTTCGGGCCCCCCTTGGCGCGGTTCACTTTGTCGTGAACCGCGTCAAGGAGCGGCAGACGATACAGCGATGCGTCACGCGACCGCGGCGTTGTTCATCTTCCGGGTCGAGATGATCTGGTCGATCAGGCCGTAGGCGAGGGCGTCCTCGGCCGTGAGGATCTTGTCGCGCTCGATGTCCTCGCGGATCTTCTCGATCGGCGTCGTCGAGTGCTTGGCCAGCATGTCTTCCAGCTGGCCCCGCATCCGGAGGATCTCGTTGGCGGCGATCTCAAGGTCCGACACCTGGCCGCGGCCGGTCTCGCTGTAGGGCTGGTGGATCAGCACACGCGCGTTCGGAAGTGCCATGCGCTTGCCCGGCGTACCGGCCGCCAGGAGGATCGCGGCGGCGGAGGCGGCCTGACCCATGCAAACAGTCTGGACGTCCGGCTTCACGAACTGCATCGTGTCGTAGATCGCGGTGAGCGCCGTGAAGGAGCCACCGGGACTGTTGATGTAGACCGAGATGTCACGGTCGGGGTCCATCGACTCCAGGCACAGCAGCTGCGCCATGACGTCGTTGGCGGAGGCGTCGTCGATCTGCACGCCGAGGAAGATGACGCGCTCCTCGAACAGCTTCGCGTACGGGTCGTACTCACGCACGCCCTGCGAGGTGCGCTCGACGAAGCGCGGGATGACGTAGCGGGACTCCGCGCGAGGACCCGTGTACTCGGCCTGCGCGCGGTGGAGTCCGCTGCCGGGGAAGTCGTTCACTGTGTCTCCTGAAGAGCCTGATAAGGGCTGAGGCGGTCGGCTGGGGTCTCGGAGCGGCTGGCACCGGCCTTGCGCCGGCGCCCGGTCGGCGCGGAGCCGTCCTAGGCCGCCCCGGTACCGCCGCCGCCCGGCATTCCGGCAGCGGTGGGCATGATGTCGTCGATGAGGCCGTACTCCTTGGCCTCGATCGGGTCGAACCAGCGGTCCCGGTCCGAGTCGCGGGTGACCTGCTCCACCGTCTGGCCGGTGTGGAACGAGGTCAGCTCCGCCATCCGCTTCTTGGTGTGCAGCAGCCGCTCGGCGTGGATCTTGATGTCCGACGCGGAACCGGCGAGACCGGCCGAGGGCTGGTGGATCAGGATCTCCGCGTTCGGCAGCGCGAAGCGCTTGCCCGGAGTGCCCGCGCTCAGCAGGAACTGGCCCATGGAGGCCGCCATGCCCATCGCGATCGTCACCACGTCGTTCTTGATGTACTGCATGGTGTCGTAGATCGCCATGCCGGCGGTGATCGAGCCGCCGGGGCTGTTGATGTAGAGGTAGATGTCCTTCTCCGGGTCGGAGGCAAGGAGCAGCAACTGTGCGGTGATCTTGTTGGCGATGTCGTCGTCGACCGCCTGGCCGAGGAAGATGATCCGCTCGCCGAGCAGCCGGTTGTAGACCTGGTCGCCGAGGCCACCACCGATGGGGTCGCCGGCGGCTGTGGGCATCAGATTCGTCACGTATCCACCTGCTCGTCTTACGACGGCGCCGGGCCGTCTACACGTCTTCTGCTGGGGGCGTGGGACCCCGTGTGCGTGCCGTGTCGGACGGCTCCGGGGACTCCCCTGCCCTCGTACTCATGGACCCTAACGCGCGGGTCCCTCCGGGGAATCCCGCAGAAGGAACTGTTCGCTGTGAGCGCATGCGCTCCGCCGGGTCGAGCAGGGAATTCACCGGCCCCGGCCCCCTCGCGGGCAGCCGCGCGAGCAACCCACCGGGGACCGCACCCGCCCCATGCCCCTCGGGAGCCACACGCGACTGCGGCCCCGGAGGGGCGCTTCAGGGGCGCGGGGAACGGCGCGAGCAACCCACCACAAGCCGCACCCGCCCACCTCCCTCAGGAGGCAGACGCGACTGCGGGCCCGGAGGGGCCCTTTAGGGGCGCGGGGAACGGCGCGGGTGACCCCCACAGGCCGCACCCGCCCGCGTCCCTCAGGAGGCGGACGCGAGTGCGGGCCTGGAGGGGGCTGATCGCGGCGTTCCCCCCGCCCCCCAAAGGCCCCGCCCGGGGCGCGGGGTACGGCGCGGGTCACCCCCCCAAGCCGCACCCGCC
>NZ_JBHXTO010000109.1:0-12382 GCF_042677425.1 Streptomyces sp. NPDC127119
CCTAAAGAGCGGGGCTGCGCCCCTGCCCTTTTGTCAGGGGCGCAGCCCCCTGACAAGGGGCGCGGGGAACTGCGCGACAAGCCCCCACCGGGGCCGCACCCGAAGGTGTTCGGGGGACGGGTCAGCCGCGGCCCGTGCGCGGGGGTTCCACCACTCGGCCGCGGGTGGTCGTACGCGGGCGGTGCGCGTCCGCGCCGTTCGTGTGCGGCGTCGCACCCGGCGGAAGGATCGCGTCGGCCGTGTTGACGCGGGGCAGCGCGTACGGATGGTGGACGGTCAGCCAGCGCAGCATCTGCTCGCGGACGGTGACCCGCACCGTCCACACGTCGTCCGCGTCCTTCGCGGTGACCAGCGCCCGCACCTCCATCGTGCTGGGCGTGGAGTCGGTGACCGCGAGACCGTAGTCGCGCCCGTCCCACGCCGGACATTCGCGCAGGATGTCGCGGAGCTTGTCGCGCATCTCCTCGACGGGCGCGCTGTGATCCAGGTGGAAGAAGACCGTCCCGGTCATCTGCACGCCGCCGCGGGACCAGTTCTCGAACGGCTGCGAGGTGAAGTAGGAGACCGGCATCGTGAACCGGCGCTCGTCCCAGGTGCGCACGGTCAGGAAAGTGAGGGTGATCTCGTCGACCGTGCCCCATTCCCCGTTCACCACCACCGTGTCCCCGAGCCGCACCATGTCGCCGAAGGCGATCTGCAGCCCGGCGAACATGTTGCTGAGCGTGGACTGCGCGGCGACACCGGCGACGATGCCGAGGATGCCGGCCGAGGCGAGCAGGGAGGCACCGGCCGCGCGCATCGCCGGGAACGTCAGCAGCATGGCGGCGACCGCCACGACACCGACGATCGCGGAGACGACACGCTGGATCAGCGTCACCTGCGTACGGACCCGGCGGACCCTGGCCGGATCGCGGTGGGCATGCGCGTAACGGGAGTACGAGGACTCGACGATCGCCGTGGCGATCCGCACCATGAGCCAGGCGGCGGAACCGATGAGGACCAGGCTCAGGGTCTGGCCGATCCCCGCGGAGTGGTCGGCGCCGATCTCGGCCTGGTCGTAGGACCCTCTCAGCAGAGCGGCGCACATCACGAACTGCAGCGGAAGACGGCAGCGGCGCAGCAGGCCCCACAGTTGGACCTGGGGGTGGCGTTGATCGGCGCGTCGCAGCAGCAGGTCGGCGATCCAGCCGACCAGCAGCGTCAGTACGACGGAGCCACCGATCACGATCAGCGGGCGAAGCACGTTCTCCATGCCTTCGACCGTAACCGGCCCGCGGGGGTCACTAACCTGTGGCCCCCGTCATATCTGAGGCGACTGCGGTGTCAGTGGTGGCTGGCACCATGGCCTCATGAACATCATGCTCTTCCATTCGACCTTCGGTCTGCGGCCCGCGGTGCGGGACGCGGCGGACCGCCTGCGCGCGGCCGGACACGAGGTGTGGACGCCCGATCTCTTCGGGGGGCGCACCTTCGAGACCGTGGAGGAGGGCATGGCCTTCAAGGACGAGCTGGGCAAGGAGGAGCTGCTCAAGCGCGCCGTCCTGGCCGCGGCGCCCTACTCGGAGCGGGGGCTCGTGTATGCCGGGTTCTCGCTGGGCGCGGCGACCGCGCAGACCCTGGCGCTCGGTGACGACAAGGCCCGTGGCCTGCTGCTCCTGCACGGTACGTCCGACATCGCGGAGACCGCCTCGGTGGACGAGCTGCCGGTCCAGCTGCACGTCGCCGAGCCGGACGCCTTCGAGCCCGACGACTGGCTGACCGCCTGGTATCTGCAGATGGGCAAGGCGGGGGCCGACGTGGAGATCTACAGATACGCGGGCGCCGGACACCTCTACACCGACCCGGGTCTCCCGGACTACGACGAGGAGGCCGCCGAGGCCACCTGGCGGGTGGCACTCGGCTTCCTCGAAACGCTGTAGGCGTTCGGGGACCTGTAGGGGCTCAGACCGGGTCGTACGTCCGTTCGACCTTCTGCGTGCCGCTGCGCGTGCGGTACGAACGGGCCCAGGACGCCGTCGCGTTCGTGGTCGTACGGTCGGAGAGGACGTAGTAGTCCATCTGCGCCCGCTCGGCGGTGAGGTCCAGGACGCCGTAGCCGTGGCGGTCGGTGTCGACCCAGTGGACATGCCGGTTGGCGGCCCGGATCACCGGTGACGCCAGGGCCGAGACCGTGCCCTCGGGCACCTTGACGAGGTCGTCGAGGTTGTCGGAGGTCACCGAGGTGACGACGAACTCGGTGGCGGCGGAGGCCGACAGCGGATACGTACCGGCGTTGTACGGCACGTCGTTGGCCCAGGCCATGTGGATGTCGCCGGTGAGGAAGACCGTGTTGCGGATCGCGTTGTCCCGCAGGTGGGCGAGGAGTTCGCGGCGGTCGTCGGTGTAGCCGTCCCACTGGTCGGTGTTGAGGGCGAGGCCCTCCTTGGGCAGGCCGAGCAGTTCGGCGAGCGGCTTGAGGAGTTCGGCGGAGAGCGAGCCGATGGCGAAGGGGGCGATCATCACGGAGTTGCCGACCAGCCGCCAACTGGTGTCGGAGGAACGCAGGCCCGCCTTCAGCCAGTCGAGCTGCGCCCGGCCGGTGAGCGTACGGTCCGGGTCGTCCACCGTGCCGTTGCCGGCCTTGACCTGCTGCGAGCGGTACGAGCGCAGGTCGAGCAGGGAGAGGTCCGCGAGCCTGCCGAAGCGCAGCCGCCGGTAGGTGGTGCCCTCGACGGCGGGGCGGACCGGCATCCACTCGAAGTAGGCCTGCTTGGCGGCGGCCTGGCGGGCGGACCAGGTGCCCTCGGCGCCCTCGGTGTGGTTCTCGGCGCCGCCCGACCAGGCGTCGTTGGCGAACTCGTGGTCGTCCCAGATCGCGATGACCGGGGCCACGGCGTGCAGGGCCTGGAGGTCCGGGTCGGTCTTGTAACGGCCGTGCCGGGTGCGGTAGTCGGCGAGGGTGACGATCTCGTGCGTGGGGGCGTGCGGGCGTACGACGGTGTCCCGCGTCGCGTACTCGCCGGTGCCGTACTCGTAGATGTAGTCGCCCAGGTGCAGCCAGGCGTCCAGGTCGCCGCGCGCGGCCAGATGCCGGTAGGCGGAGAAGTAGCCGGCCTCCCAGTTGGCGCAGGACACCACCCCGAAGCGCATCCCGGCCACGGCCGCGTCGTGGGCGGGGGCCGTGCGGGTGCGGGCGGCCGGTGAGTCGGCGGAGCCGCTGGAGAAGCGGAACCAGTAGTCGGTGGCGGGCTTCAGGCCGCGGATGTCCGCCTTGACGGTGTGGTCGGAGGCGGCGGTCGCGGTGGTGGAGCCCTTCGCGACGATCGTCGTGAACGCCTTGTCCGTGGCCACCGTCCAGCCGACCTCGACGTCCGGGCCGAGCCCGGAGCCGGGGGTCGCCGCTTCGGTGGGCGTCACCCGGGTCCACAGGAGGATGCCGTCAGGCAGAGGGTCGCCCGAGGCGACGCCGTGCAGGAACGTGGGGGCCTCGGCGGCGCGGGCCGGCAGCGCCGCGGCGAGCGGGGCCCCGAGTACGGCGCCGGCCGCGGCCGCCTTGACCACCGTACGGCGGCTCGGGGCGGGGGAGTCGGGGCCGGAGGGGCTGGTGAGGGATCTGATGCGACTGGTCACGGCCGGTCACATTACTGATGGGTAGGGCTTTCTGTAAGGCGTAAAGACGTGAAGGGCGGGCGAACGTGGAGAAGTTCGCCCGCCCTTACGGAATCCGTCACCCGTGGTGCCCCACGCGGGACGCGCTACTTGGTGACGCCCGCGTCCTTGAGCGCCTTCTGCCAGTCGGCGACCGTGCTCGGGTTCGTGATCACCTTGTCGTTGATCTTGATGGTCGGCGTCGAGTCGACACCCTTGGCGTCGTCGAAGGTCTTGCTCATCTTCATCGCCCAGGCGTCGTACGTGCCCTTGTTGACGGCGTCCTGGAACTTCTTGTTGTCCTTCAGCGCGTCCACCGTGTTCGCCACCTTGATCAGGTAGCTGTCCTTGGCGAGGTCGTCGGTCGTCTCCTCGGGGTGGTACTTCGTGGAGTACAGCGCGGTCTTGTACTCCAGGAACGCCTCGGGGCTGACGTTCAGCGCGGCGCCGAGCGCGCTCACGCCGTTCTTCGAGCCCTCGCCGCCGAGGTTGCCGTCGAGGAACGTGCCGAGGGTGAAGGAGAGCTTGTAGTCGCCGTCCGTCATGCCCTTGTTGACGGTCTCGCCGACCGTCTGCTCGAAGGAGGCACAGGCCGGGCAGCGCGGGTCCTCGTAGAGGTGGACCGTGTTGTCGGTCTTGGACTCGCCGATGACGACGGTCGAGCCGTTCTTGCCGCTGGTGTTGGCGGGGGCGACGACCTTCGCGTCGGCCGCCGCGTCCCACTTCGAGGGCTCGTTGTTCTGTACGACGGCGTAACCGATGCCGCCGGCTATCGCGAGGACCGCGACGATCGAGCCGGCGACGACGATCTGCCGCTTGGCCTTGTCGCGCTTGGCCTGCCGCTCGCGCTCGACGCGCAGCCGCTCACGGGCCGCCGACTTCGAGGCCTGGCTGTTCCGCTTGCTCATGATGGGTTCTCCGTGGGTGTGACAGGTGTACGGGGACTGGTGTGCTCAGGCGGTGACGGCCGAGCACGGCGGTCCACGCCGTCCCATCGAGTGCACGAAGAGCCGCGTACGCGTGGCGGCGACCCGGCGCGTGGGCCGCGGCAGCCGGCGCACCGGAGTGAGATGCACGGTCACCGCGGCGACCGCGACCAGCAGCGGGCGGAAGGTGGCGGCGGCCATCGCGTCCAGGAGCTGGGCCAGGGCCCGCTCGCCGCGACGGAGCCAGGCGGCGGCGAGGAGGCCGACGCCGATGTGCGCGCCGAGCAGCAGCCAGGCGGCGCCCGGGTCGGCCTGCGCGAGCAGGGCCGCGGCGGGGGTCGCCTCGCCGCCCGTCACCCGGGCCAGCGGGGTGCCGACCTCGCCGCCCCCGCAGAGCACGTCGAGACCGACCGAGCGCAGCGGGCCCGCGACCGGGCCGCCCGCCTTGCCGTAACAGGCGTGCTGGCCCGCGGTGAACAGCGTGTCGGCGGCCAGTTCCAGCGGGATCAGCAGCGCGGCGATCCGTCCGAAGCCGCGCTCGCGGCCCGCCAGCGCGTACGCGACGACGAAGACGGCACCGGCGAGTGCGGCCACGGTGGCCAGCGGCAGGGGGACCCGGGACAGCAGCACGTGCGACGCGGTGCTGAGCGTCACGACCAGTGCCGTGAACAGCGCCGCGCGCACGGCTCTGAGCTGGGTCCCTGATATGTCCATGGTTCCGAAGAGTCTGTCACGTACTCCTGTAAGGGACCCCTAAAGGGATCCTGTGGGCGGTCGCGCGCGCCTGCGGATCCGGGCCTGCAGACCCCTACAGCCCCGGGATGCGGCCGTTGCGGTACAGGTCCACGAAGATCTGGTGGTCCTCACGCGCGCGTGCCCCGTACTCGTGCGCGAAGTCGACCAGGAGGTCGCCGAAGTTCTCCTCGTCGCCCGCGATCGCCGCGTCGATGGCGCGCTCGGTGGAGAACGGCACCAGCTCCGAGTGGCCGCTCTCGTCGTCCGCGGCGGCGTGCATGGTGGCGGTGGACCGGCCGAGGTCGGCGACGACCGCCGCGATCTCCTCCGGGTCGTCGATGTCGCCCCAGTCCAGGTCCACCGCGTACGGCGAGACCTCGGCGACCAGCTGGCCGGCGCCGTCCAGCTCGGTCCAGCCCAGCCACGGGTCGGCGTGCGCCTGCAGGGCGCGCTGGGAGATCACCGTGCGGTGGCCCTCGTGCTGGAAGTACTCGCGGATCGAGGAGTCCGTGATGTGCCGCGAGACGGCCGGGGTCTGCGCCTGCTTGATGTAGATCACCACATCGTTCTCCAGGGCGTCGGTGGCGCCCTCCAGAAGGATGTTGTACGAGGGCAGCCCGGCCGAGCCGATGCCGATGCCGCGGCGGCCCACGACGTCCTTCACCCGGTACGAGTCCGGGCGGTCCAGGGACGACTCGGGCAGCGTCTCCAGATAGCCGTCGAAGGCGGCCAGGACCTTGTAGCGGGTGGCCGCGTCCAGCTCGATGGAGCCGCCGCCCGGCGCGAAGCGGCGCTCGAAGTCGCGGATCTCGGTCATCGAGTCGAGCAGCCCGAAACGGGTCAGCGAGCGCGCGTCCCGCAGGGCGTCCAGCAGGGGCCCCTGGGCGGTGTCCAGCGTGAAGGGCGGCACCTCGTCGCTCTTGGCGCCCGTCGCCAGGGCGTGGATGCGCTCGCGGTAGGCCGCCGCGTACGTCCGGACCAGGGAGGTGATCTGCTCGTCGCTCAGCGCCTTCGCGTAGCCGATCAGGGCCACGGAGGCCGCGAGGCGCTTGAGGTCCCAGGTGAACGGGCCGACGTACGCCTCGTCGAAGTCGTTCACGTTGAAGATCAGCCGGCCCTGGGCGTCCATGTACGTGCCGAAGTTCTCCGCGTGCAGGTCGCCGTGGATCCACACCCGCGAGGTGCGCTCGTCCAGGTACGGGCCGCCCCGCTTCTCCCGCTCCAGATCGTGGTAGAAGAGCCCTGCCGTCCCGCGGTAGAACGCGAACGCCGAGGCCGCCATCTTCCGGAACTTCACGCGGAACGCGGCCGGATCGGCGGCCAGCAGATCGCCGAAGGCGGTATTGAAGACGGCGAGGATCTCTTCGCCGCGCTGCTCGGCGCTGAGCTGCGGAACCGACATCGCTGGGTGCCTCCTGGTGCAGGTGGTGCATGACGAGTGGGACGGAATGTGCGGTCCGCCGGAGCGGTTGTCTCCGTCATCCTCCAACGGACGGGGGTGCACGGGAGTGCCCGTTTACCGTCCGATGAAGGTACGTCCGAAGGTACGGGGGGAAGCGCTCGGAGTGTCAGTGCTCAGGCATACACTTCGTGGCTGTCCCCCCAGACTGTCCGCAGCCGGTAGGGATCTCGTCGACGCCAGTTCTTCTTGGAGGCCGAAGCCGTGTCAAAGCCGCCGTTCACGCACCTGCACGTCCATACCCAGTACTCGCTGCTGGACGGTGCCGCGCGGCTGAAGGACATGTTCGACGCGTGCAACGAGATGGGCATGTCGCACATCGCGATGTCCGACCACGGCAACCTCCACGGGGCGTACGACTTCTTCCACACGGCCAAGAAGGCGGGCGTCACGCCGATCATCGGCATCGAGGCGTACGTCGCCCCCGAGTCGCGGCGCAACAAGCGCAAGATCAAGTGGGGCCAGCCGCACCAGAAGCGCGACGACGTCTCCGGTTCCGGTGGTTACACCCACAAGACGATCTGGGCGGCGAACAGCACGGGCCTGCACAACCTCTTCAAGCTGTCCTCGGACGCGTACGCGGAGGGCTGGCTGCAGAAGTGGCCCCGCATGGACAAGGAGACCATCTCCCAGTGGTCCGAGGGCCTGATCGCCTCCACGGGGTGCCCCTCGGGCGAGCTGCAGACCCGGCTGCGCCTCGGCCAGTTCGACGAGGCGGTCAAGGCGGCCTCCGAGTACCAGGACATCTTCGGCAAGGACCGGTACTTCCTGGAGCTGATGGACCACGGCATCGAGATCGAGAGCCGGGTCCGTGACGACCTCCTGCGCGTCGGCAAGAAGCTGGGCATCCCGCCCCTGGTGACGAACGACTCGCACTACACGTACGCCCACGAGGCGACCGCGCACGACGCGCTGCTGTGCATCCAGACCGGCAAGAACCTCTCCGACCCGGACCGCTTCCGCTTCGACGGCACCGGTTACTACCTGAAGTCGACGGACGAGATGTACGCCGTGGACTCCTCGGACGCCTGGCAGGAAGGCTGTGCGAACACCCTCCTGGTGGCCGAGCAGATCGACACGACCGGCATGTTCGAGGCGAAGAACCTCATGCCGAAGTTCGACATCCCCGACGGCTTCACCGAGGTCACCTGGTTCCAGGAGGAGGTGCGCCGCGGCATGGAGCGCCGCTTCCCCGGCGGCGTCCCCGACGACCGCCAGAAGCAGGCCGAGTACGAGATGGACGTCATCATCCAGATGGGGTTCCCGGGGTACTTCCTCGTCGTCGCCGACTTCATCATGTGGGCCAAGAAGCAGGGCATCGCGGTCGGCCCCGGCCGAGGCTCCGCGGCCGGATCGATCGTGTCGTACGCCATGGGCATCACCGACCTCGACCCGATCCCGCACGGACTGATCTTCGAGCGGTTCCTGAACCCCGAGCGCGTCTCCATGCCCGACGTCGACATCGACTTCGACGAGCGTCGGCGCGTCGAAGTGATCAGGTACGTGACCGAGAAGTACGGCGCCGACAAGGTCGCCATGATCGGCACGTACGGCAAGATCAAGGCGAAGAACGCCATCAAGGACTCCGCGCGCGTGCTGGGCTACCCGTACGCGATGGGCGACCGGCTCACCAAGGCGATGCCCGCCGACGTCCTCGGCAAGGGCATCGACCTCAACGGCATCACCGATCCCAAGCACTCGCGCTACGGCGAGGCCGGCGAGATCCGCGGGATGTACGAGAACGAGCCGGACGTCAAGAAGGTCATCGACACCGCGAAGGGCGTCGAGGGCCTGGTCCGGCAGATGGGTGTGCACGCGGCCGGCGTGATCATGTCCAGCGAGCCCATCGTCGACCACGCGCCGCTCTGGACGCGCCACACCGACGGCGTCACGATCACCCAGTGGGACTACCCGCAGTGCGAGTCGCTCGGCCTGCTCAAGATGGACTTCCTGGGCCTGCGCAACCTCACGATCATGGACGACGCCATCAAGATGGTGAAGGCCAACAAGGGCATCGACCTGGAGATGCTCGCCCTGCCGCTGGACGACCCCAAGACCTTCGAACTGCTCTGCCGCGGTGACACCCTCGGCGTCTTCCAGTTCGACGGCGGCCCGATGCGCTCGCTGCTCCGCCAGATGCAGCCCGACAACTTCGAGGACATCTCCGCCGTCTCGGCCCTCTACCGGCCGGGCCCGATGGGCATGAACTCGCACATCAACTACGCGGAGCGCAAGAACAAGCGCCAGGAGATCACGCCGATCCACAAGGAGCTGGAGGAGCCGCTCGAAGAGGTCCTCGCGGTCACCTACGGCCTGATCGTCTACCAGGAGCAGGTCCAGAAGGCCGCCCAGATCATCGCCGGTTACTCGCTCGGCGAGGCCGACATCCTGCGCCGCGTGATGGGCAAGAAGAAGCCCGAGGAACTGGCGAAGAACTTCGTCCTCTACCAGGCGGGCGCCCGGAAGAACGGCTACAGCGACGAGGCGATCCAGGCCCTGTGGGACGTACTGGTCCCGTTCGCCGGATACGCGTTCAACAAGGCGCACTCGGCCGCGTACGGACTGGTGTCGTACTGGACCGGCTACCTGAAGGCGAACTACCCGGCCGAGTACATGGCCGCGCTGCTCACCTCGGTCAAGGACGACAAGGACAAGTCGGCGGTCTACCTCAACGAGTGCCGGCGCATGAAGATCAAGGTCCTGCCGCCGAACGTCAACGAGTCGGAGCAGAACTTCGCCGCGCAGGGCGACGACGTGATCCTCTTCGGCCTCTCCGCCGTCCGCAACGTCGGTACGAACGTCGTCGAGTCGATCATCCGCAGCCGCAAGGCCAAGGGGAAGTACGGCTCGTTCCCCGACTACCTCGACAAGGTCGAGGCCGCCGCCTGCAACAAGCGCACCACGGAATCCCTCATCAAGGCCGGTGCCTTCGACACGATGGGGCACACCCGCAAGGGCCTCACCGCGCACTTCGAGCCGATGATCGACAACGTGGTCGCGGTGAAGAGGAAAGAGGCCGAGGGCCAGTTCGACCTCTTCGGCGGCATGGGCGAGGCGGACAACAGCGAGCCGGGCTTCGGCCTGGACGTGGAGTTCACCACCGACGAGTGGGACAAGGCCTATCTGCTCGCCCAGGAGCGGGAGATGCTCGGCCTGTACGTCTCCGACCACCCGCTCTTCGGCCTGGAGCACGTGCTGTCCGACAAGGCCGACGCGGGCATCGCCCAGCTCACCGGCGGCGAGCACGGGGACGGCGCGGTCGTCACCATCGGCGGCATCATCTCCGGCCTCCAGCGCAAGATGACCAAGCAGGGCAACGCCTGGGCCATCGCCACCGTCGAGGACCTGGCCGGCTCCATCGAGTGCATGTTCTTCCCGGCCACGTACCAGCTGGTGTCGACCCAACTCGTCGAGGACGCCGTGGTGT
This sequence comes from Streptomyces sp. NPDC127119, assembly GCF_042677425.1. NCBI lineage: Bacteria > Bacillati > Actinomycetota > Actinomycetes > Kitasatosporales > Streptomycetaceae > Streptomyces > Streptomyces sp. NPDC127119. The sequence continues at coordinate 10,175 of NZ_JBHXTO010000109.1, forward strand.
TCGTCAAGGGACGCCTCGACAAGCGCGAGGACGTGCCGCGGCTGGTCGCGATGGAACTGCAGGTCCCGGACCTGTCGAACGCGGGCACCAACGCGCCCGTGATCCTCACCATCCCGGCCCTGAAGATCACCCCGCCCATGATCAGCAGGCTCGGTGAGATCCTCAGCCACCACCGGGGCGAGAGCGAGGTGCGGATCCGGCTCCAGGGCCCGAGCAAGACCACGGTCCTGCGGCTCGACCGGCACCGGGTGAAGGCCGACCCCGCGCTCTTCGGCGACCTGAAGGTGCTGCTGGGCCCGGCCTGTCTGGCGACGACCGCCTGACGGGCTCCGGAACGGCGCGAGGGGCGCACCCGTGCACGGGTGCGCCCCTCGGCGTGTGCCTGGGCCGCAAGAGCCCGTGCGCCCGGCTCAGTTGTGGCCGAAACGCTTCTGGTGCTTGCGGGCGACATCGGCGGGGCTGCCCTGGATCTGCGACACCGGGGACTGCCGCTCCTGTGCCGACGACCGCTCGGACTGCTCCTGCGCACGCTCCGGCTGCGACGAGCGGTCCTGTTCGCCGCCCTGCTTACGGTTCTTGTTCTTGGCCATGGTGCTGCCTCCTACGGGGGTTTTTAGGGGCCAGGGCCGGGACCAGACTCACATAGGCTGACGAGTCACGCATTTCGGAGAATTACCGTGCGTAATAAGGCCTGTGGGCGCGTGACATCCCGATCCGCCACGCCGAAGATCGAGTTCCGGCCGTTAACCTCCGCGTGGTCGGGCAGACTCGAAGGAAGCCCGAAGCAAACCTCCCGGAAAGAGGGTGGATCGCGTGGACCGCTGCATTGTCCTGGTGGACGCCGGTTATCTGCTCGGGGCCGCTGCCAGTCTCCTCGCCGGGGAACCCTCACGATCCCGGATCACCGTTGACCACGCCGCCCTCATCCAGGGGCTGCGCGAGCGCGCCGAGTCCGAGACGGATCGGCCCCTGCTGCGCATCTACTGGTTCGACGGCGCCCCCGACCGCGTACCGCAGCCGGAACACCGCAGGCTGCGGGTGATGCCCCGGGTCACCGTACGGCTCGGCGCGCTGACCCGCAGCGACGGGCGGTGGGCGCAGAAGGGCGTCGACGCCGCCATGCACGCCGAGCTCACCGAGCTGGCGCGCAACCGGGCCTGCTCCGACGTCGTGCTCGTCACCGGCGACGGCGATCTGCTGCCCGGCATGATGGCCGCCAAGGAACACGGGGTCGCCGTGCACCTGTGGGCCGTGCAGGCCGCGGACGGCGACTACAACCAGTCCGAGGATCTCGTCGCCGAGGCCGACGAGCGGCGCGTGCTCGACCGGATCTGGATCACCAAGGCCGTCCGGGCCAAGGATCTCGGCGGGGTCTGCGCGCCTCCGCCCGTGCCGCGGCCCGAGATCGCCGCGATCCTCTCCGCGCCGCTGCCCGAGTCCGCGCTGGGCGCCGGGCTCGGCTCCGCACCGTCCTCCACGCTGGGCTCCGCCGGTGAGCGGGTCGTGGGGGAACGGACCGCGGCGGAGGCCGAGCACGCGCAGGCCGCGCCGGGCGGGAACGGCTCGGAGGCGCGGGTGCCGGCCGCGAAGGGTGTGCCCACGCCGAAGGATCTGGCCGCGCTGCGGGCGCCCGGGCCGGCCGGTGCGCCCGGCCCCGCGGCGGCGCAGCAGCCCGCGAACGCGACGCTGCGCTGGTCGTCCGACAAGGGGTGGGTGGACCGGCCCGGTACCGCCACCGCGGAGAACGCGGAGGCCGCGCTGCTGCCGACGCTCGCGCAGCTCACCTCGGCGGAGCAGCGGTGGGCCGACCGGGAGGAGGACATCACCACGGTCGGTGGGGATCCGTTCGAGGTCGGGCAGGTGTTCGCGCGGCGGTGGATGGAGCGGTTGGCCGACCAGACGCAGTTGCCGAAGCTGTCCACGATGTATCCGCGGGTGCCGCATCGGATCGACGGGGAGCTGTTGCGGTACGCGGCGCGGTTCGGGTTGCTCGCGCACAAGGACGATCAGATCGATGAGCATGACCGGTATGCGATCCGGGCGGGGTTCTGGCGGGAGATCGATGCGCGGACCTCTGCGGAGCATGCTCCCGCAGGGGAGTAGGTGGGGTTGGTTTTTGCCGCCGGGCCCGGGTGGTGCGGGTGGGAGTGGTTCGGCCACCGGCCGGGGTTTCGTTGTCGGGTGCGGGCCGGTGGGGGTCGGTCGCGC
>NZ_JBHXTO010000109.1:12478-31708 GCF_042677425.1 Streptomyces sp. NPDC127119
GCGCCGTTCCCCGCGCCCCTCGGGACGGGCTGCGCCCTGTCCTCGTGTCGCGTCTGCGGGATCGGTGAGGGCCGGTCGCGCCGTTCCCCGCGCCCCTCGGGACGGGCTGCGCCCTGTCCTCGTGTCGCGTCTGCGGGATCGGTGAGGGCCGGTCGCGCCGTTCCCCGCGCCCCTTGGGACGGGCTGCGCCCTGTCCCCGTGTTGCGTCTGCGGGTGCGGTGGGGGCTGGTCGCGCAGTTCCCCGCGCCCCTGAGGGGCGCCCCTGGCGTCCGGCTCTGGTGGGGTTTGGCCTCCCCGCGCGTTGTTCGGGGGGTGGGACCCCGTAGTCTCGGGTCTCGTGAGTACGCGCACCGCACAGGCAGTCCGGGACGGGCACGGCGGGGATGTCGTGTGTGCCGTGCGGGATCTTACGAAGACGTATCCGGCGGTGCGGGGCCGGCGCGGGCAGCCCGCGACACCCGAGGTGCGGGCCACCGACGGGGTACGCATCGACATCCGGCAGGGCGAGATCTTCGGGCTGCTCGGACCGAACGGCGCCGGCAAGACCACTCTCGTACGCCAGCTGACCGGGCTGATGCGCCCCGACCGCGGCAGTGTCGAGATCCTCGGCCACGACATCGTGCGCCACCCCGAGCGGGCGTCGCGGATCCTCGCGTACCTCGGGCAGGAGTCCACCGCGCTCGACGAGCTGACCGTGTCGCTCGCCGCGGAGACCACCGGCCGGCTGCGCGGCCTCGACGTGCGCAGCGCGCGGGCCGAGCGGGACGCGGTCCTGGAGGAGCTGGGGCTCACCGCGCTCGCCTCGCGGCCCCTGAAGAAGCTCTCCGGCGGACAGCGGCGGCTCGCCTGCTTCGCCACCACCCTCGTCGGCGCACGGCCCTTCCTCGTCCTCGACGAGCCCACCACCGGTATGGACCCCGTCGCCCGCCGGGCCGTCTGGAGCGCCGTCGACCGGCGCCGGGCCGAGCACGCCACGACGGTCCTCCTGGTCACCCACAACGTCATCGAGGCGGAGACCGTCCTCGACCGGGTCGCCGTGCTCGACCGGGGCCGCGTCATCGCCTGCGACACCCCCTCCGGCCTCAAGGAACAGGTCGCGGGCGAGGTACGGCTCGAACTCGTCTGGCGCGAGCGCGCCCCGCTCGACGTACCGGAAGTCGCGGCCCTGCGCGACCGCGCCGTAGAGTCGGGCCGTCGCTGGTCGCTGCGGCTCTCTCCCGAGGAGGCCCGCGCGGCCGTCGCGGCGGTCACCGGCGGCGCCGCGTTCGCGGCCCTGGACGACTTCACGCTCGCCACACCGAGCCTGGAGGACGTGTATCTGGCACTGGGCGGCAGCGCCGGAAGCGTACGGGGGTTGGTCAAGGCATGAGCATGCGGGCCCCCGCAGCCGTACGGAACAGGTACAGGACGACAGCCGAAGCGAACAGGAGCCGCGCGACGTGAGTGTCGTACCCGCCGAGATCCTGCCCGGCGCAGCCCGTGTGGACGGGAGCCGGAGCGTGCACACCGAGGACGGTGCCCGTGCCGTGGCCGTGCTCGGGCCGCGCGCGCGGATGTGGCCGGCGCTGGCCGCCGTCTACCGGGCGCAGCTCTCCCGGGCCAGGGTGGCGCGGATCCCGCTGCTGTTCGTGGCGACCTTCCAGTCGATCGGGATCATGGTCCTGATGCGGGGGGTCGTGGACGGTGGCGGCGAGGCGCGGGCCGTGGTCGCCGGTTCGTCGGTCCTCGTGGTCGCGTTCGTCGCCCTCAACCTGCTCGCCCAGTACTTCGGACAGCTCCGTGCCAGCGGCGGGCTCGACCACTACGCGACGCTGCCCGTACCGCCCGCCGCCGTCGTGCTCGGCGCCGCCGCCGCGTACGCCTCCTTCACCGTGCCGGGGACGCTCGTCACGGCCGTCGTGGGCAGCGTCCTCTTCCAGTTGCCGCTGACGCACCTGTGGATCCTCGTCGCGGTCATCCCGCTCGCGGGCGCGGCGCTCGCCGGGCTCGGAGCGGCGCTCGGACTCCTCGCGCCCCGCCCCGAACTGGCTACACTGCTCGGCCAGTTGGGCATGTCCGCCGCGCTGCTGCTCGGCGTGCTGCCGCCGGACAGGCTGCCGACGTTCGTGCAGTGGGCGCGTGATCTGATGCCCTCCACCTACGGCGTGGAGGCGCTCGGGCTGACCTTCGGGCCGGACCCGGACTGGGGTCTCGTGCTGCTCGACCTCGCCGTCTGCGCGGGTGTCGGTGTCGCCTCGCTGGCCGTCGCGACCTGGGCCTACCGCCGGGCGGCCGTCCGGTGACGCGCCCGACAGGCGGGCCTGGCACGATGTCGGTGTGACCGCACCGCTGAACCCGCCTCCGCCGCCGCACCACCAGCCGCCGCACGACGCCTGGCAGGCGCCGCCCGCCGGGTACGGGCTCGGTCATCAGGAGGACGGTCCCGGAATGAAGACAGAGCTGCGCGAGGCCGCGATCGTCACGGTCGCGATGGCGGTCGCCGGACTGCTGCTCGGTGTCCTGTGGTGGTGGCTGGCACCGCACGTGCCGCTCGTCTCGGACGACACCACCGTCTACCTCGCGGACACGGAGGGGGAGCAGGCCATCGGCGTGGACGGAACGTTCACTCTGCTGGCACTCGGCCTCGGCCTGGTCAGCGCGCTGGTCGTGTTCCTGGCGCGGCGCAAGGGCGGCATCGCGCTCGTCGTCGCCCTCACCGTCGGCGGCGTCCTCGGCTCCCTGGTCGCCTGGCGCCTCGGCATCTGGCTCGGCCCCACCCAGGACGTGGTCGCGCACGCCAAGGAGGCCGGCAAGGGCGTCACCTTCGACGCGCCGCTGGAACTCGGCGCGAAGGGTGCCCTGCTGGCCTGGTCCCTCTCGGCCCTGCTGATCCACCTGGGCCTGACGGCCCTGTTCGCCCCCAGGGACCCGGACCCCTTCGAGACCCCGTACTACCCCAAGGCCTAGGCCCCACAGGGGCGCGGGGAGCTGCGCGCCCGGCCACGGCGCACCCGCAGCCGAACCACGGCCCGGAGCCCCTGGCTCCGGGGTCATCTCAAGGCCAGGGGGCTCAAGAAGGAGCCCCTACGCCGGCCGGCGCCCGTGGTTCGCCCGCCCTTTACGGATACGCCACTTCCGCTTGCGCGTCTTCTTCGACATGTCCTCGGTACTTAACCGAGAACCCGGCCCCCGTCGAGAGGCCACGCACGCCCGGCGAGCGGTCAGCCCCGCCCGACGGCGGCCACCACCGCACCGGTGAGCCGCGCGAGGTCGTCGGGGGCCAGTTCGACCTCCAGTCCCCGCCGCCCCGCGGAGACACAGATCGTGGCGTGCCCGCTCGCGGACGCGTCCAGCACCGTACGGAGCCGCTTGCGCTGCCCGAGCGGTGAGATGCCCCCGCGGACGTATCCCGTGGTGCGTTCCGCGGCGGCCGGGTCGGCCATCGCGGCCCGCTTGCCGCCCACCGCCGCCGCCAGCGCCTTCAGATCGAGGGAGCCCGCCACGGGCACGACGGCGACCGTCAGGTCCCCGTCGACGTCCGCGACCAGCGTCTTGAAGACCCGGTCGGGGGACACGCCCATGGCTTCGGCGGCCTCCTCCCCGTACGAGGGGTGCGCCGGGTCGTGCTCGTAGGCGTGGACCGTGAACGCGACCCCGGCCGCGGTGAGCGCCACGGTCGCCGGCGTCCCGCCCGCCTGCTGCTGCTTCTTCGCCTTCTTGGCCAAGGGACGTTCCTTCAGTTGAGGCTCGTCGGCCCGCGCGTCAGCTCCGACGCGGGCAGTGAGGGCAGGTTGCGGATGATCGCGGTCTCCGCCCGCAGCAGCGTCAGCTCCTCGCGCAGCCGGGACGCGGTGTCCGGTGCCTGGAGCAGCCGCTGCTTCGCCGGGACGTCCAGCATCGCCGCCGCCGCGACCAGGTACGAGACGACGGACGGCTCGTCGGGGAGATCGGCCCCGGTGGCGAGGGACCGTTCCCGCGCGCCCGCCAGCCGCTTCTGGTACTGCCTGAAGGCCCGCAGCACCCCTTCCGCCAGCGCCCCGGCCTCCTCGCCGGGCTCTTCGGGCAGTTCCTCGAGGTCGGCCGTCAGATAGGGCCCGGAGGCGTCCACGGACTCCAGCCGTACCCGGGTCGTCCCGGTGGCCAGTACCTCGAAGCTGCCGTCGGCCCGCTCCCGGATCGTCGCCGCGTCGGCGATGCAGCCCACCGCGTGGAAGGCCTTCAGCGGTTCGTCGCCGAAGCCGGCCGAGGGCCCGCGCTGCGGTACGGCCGTCTGGTCGGGCATACCGGGCGAGGTGGCCGCGACCTCGTGGCCGTCGCGGATGGCGACGACGGCGAACCGGCGCGGTTCGTCCTCGGCGGTCTTCAGCAGATCGCGCATCATCGCGCGATAGCGCTCCTCGAAGATGTTCAGCGGCAGGACGAGCCCGGGAAACAGCACCGAGTTCAGCGGGAAGAGTGGGAGCCGGACGGTGGTCACGACGGGAAAGCCTAATGGTCACCGGAGGGCGTACGTCCGCCGCGCTCACTCCGTGGATGCGGAAGATCCCCGATCCGTGACCTCAGGGGCCGGTCCGAGGCCACTTGGATCCGGATTCCGTCGCGCAGTTCGAGGAACTGGCCGAGCGGATCGTCCGAGACCCGGTCCCAGGGGAACGAGGTGGCGTACGGGCCGATCCGGCGCAGTTGTTCCAGCGCGTCCTCCCAGCGCTCCAGCCTGACCAGCACGTAGGTGAGCAGATTGCGGACCTCCGCGGGCCACGGGTCGGCGTCCCGGTACTCGGCGGAGAGGGCGATCGCCAGGTCGGCCGCCGCGTCGAGGCGTGCGCGGCTCACGGCGGCCCCGCCGCCCTCGGTCAGATAGGCGAAGGCGGCCCGCACGGGCAGGGCCTGGACCAGGGAGCCGGGCAGCGCGTCGTGGGCGGCGCGCTCGGCGAAGTCGAAGCACTCGCGGTGCGAGCCGTACCAGGCTGCGGACAGGTACTGCAGGGCGGCCACGTGGCAGCCGTAGTGGTGCGGGGAGCGGCGGACGGCCTGTGCCCACAGCTGCTCGAACTCGGTGTGCGGCGCGTTCGTGCCCCGGGCGTGGTCCAGCGCGATCCGCCACGGCACGGGGTCGCGCGGGGCGCCCTCGGCGGCGGCGGAGATCAGCGGTCCGACCTGGCGCAGCAGTTCGGCGCGGGCCGGTGACCGCCAGCTCCGGCAGACCGCGAGCTCGGCCTTGACCAGGGCCGCGTCCGGGTCGTGCGGGGCGGCGGAGCGCCAGTCGTCGAACCACTCGCCGCGGGAGAGGGCGAAGGCGGCGAGGCGGGTCGTGTACCGGTCCCGGTTCTCCCACTCGGCGGACTCGCGGGTGGTGGACAGGAGCTTGCCGGCCGGGCCGTACTCGCCGCGGCCCGCCGCGACCAGGGCCGGGCCGAGCCGCTCGTCGGGGGCGTCGAGCAGCACCTCGTCGTCGTCGGGCAGACCGGCGGCGAGACTCGAAGTGTTCCGCGCCATCCGGACCGTACGGAGGAGCGCTCGCAGCAGTGCCATGGTGGGTCCATTGAAAACCGCAGGTCGGACCGGTACCAGGGGGTGTGCGGTGACGCTTTCGTAACCTTGGTTTGGTTGCGTGAGGATGGGTCAAGGGCGGGTAAAAGGTGACTGTTGCTCAGGTGTCGGGCGGCTGTGCGGCGCCCATACGGACGGGGCCGCCCACCTCGCGCGACAGCGGTCGCCCATCTCGCGCGAGAGCCGTCGCTGCGTCGTCGGTCAGCCTCTGCGGAGCGTGCGGGTCGCGCCCGCCGCCACCGTCGTCGCCAGGACCCAGCCCAGCAGGATCACCACCGCGGACAGCCACTGCCAGCCGCCGCGCAGCTGCCAGAAACCGGCCTGGCCGAGGTCGATGAGCGGCAGCAGCAGGTCCAGGGCGAACAGTGTCGGGTTCCACGGCGGATGCTCACCGCTCTTGAGCGGCGGATGGTCGGCGTGGGCGAAGGCGAGCGAGGTCGCGGCCCATAACACCGCCATCCACAGGGCGGCCCGCCCCGGCCGGTATCCGTAGGCGACCGTCCAGTCCTGCGCGTACCCCCACAGCTTCGCCGCGACCGGCAGGTTCTCGCGGCGGTGGCGCTGCTTGGCGAGCAGCACCTCGCGCGCCTGCTCGTCCTCGCCGCCGTTGCGCAGCACGGTCGCCAGCCGTTCGTACGGCTCCGGGCTGTACTCGGGGGTGGCCGCGGCCACCCACTGCAGGCGCCGGGTCAGCGGGAACGGGCCGCGCGGCACCAGGTACTCGTACTGGAAGCCGCCCATCTGCAGCTGGCCCGCGCCCGGCCAGCTGGTGGCCTGGTCGATGAGGGTGACCACCCGCGCCCCGTTCAGCACGACCCGCCCGCGCTGCGGGCGCCGGCCGAGGAACCGCAGTTCGGGGACCTGGACGCGGCGCAGCGAGATCTCCTGGTCGTCGCGCAGGGTGAGGCGGGCCTGTTCGAAGTCGACCGCGTCGCCGAACCGGCCGTCGTCGAGCCGGATCCCGCCCTCGCACTCGAACCGCTGCACCCGGGTGCCGTGCGCGGGGGTCCGGCCGCTGGTCAGCACGGGGTCGCCGATGCCCGCTGGGGTCATGTACATGGTGCGCTCGACGGTCAGCTGCGGTGCGTTCAGCGCCCGGCGCCCGTACGGATTGGCCAGCCGGCTGCCGCGCAGGCTGAGCGAGACGCCCACCTTCGCGCCGCGCAGGCTCAGCTCGCCGTGCGACTCCATCATCTCGGCCTGCAGGTCCTGCCCGATGGTCATCCCGTCGCCGACGAGGGAGTTGTCGCGCCGGTCCCGGTAGATCACCGCCTGGTTGAGCAGCAGGTCCGTGCCTATGTGCGCGTCGGTGAGGCGCACGCCGTTGTGGAAGCGGCAGCGCGGCAGATGCAGATCGCCCTCGGTGTGCAGCCGGGCCGCCTCCAGCCGCGGTATCGCGCAGTCCACCAGCCGCAGCGTCGTGAACCGGGACTCCGGCAGCAGGATCTCCTTCTCGAACCGGCAGCCCTTCATCTCGACGTACGGCTCGACGCTGCCGCCCGCGAGGTCGAGCGGGTCGACGATCTGGACCCCGGCCAGCTTGAGGGAGGCCACGCGGCCGTCCAGCGCGGGCGGGCCGTCCAGCAGCAGCCAGCACACGATCCTGGCCCGTACCGTGCGCTCCGGGCCCCAGGGATGGCCACCGTGCGGATCGTCGGTGACGGTGTCCCCGGCCCGCAGGTCGTACACGCTGCCGTTGCGGAACGCCTGCCACATGCCGGCCTCGGCCGCGCTCAGGTCGTCGGGCAGTTCGCCGACGCGCAGGCCGGCCCCATCGGTCACGTTTTTCACTCACTCCTCAGTTACTCGCCGGTTCGTACAGCCGTCCCTGTGATGCCCGCTGAGTCGGCGCCTGAACGCCGAGAGTGACGATGGTTGCTCTCAGTGACTGTCGGGGGCCGGATCAAGCCACCCGCCGACCGGTGATCCGCGGCTCGTATCAGCGATTGATACAGCCGTCCGGCACCCGGCGGCCGTCTGAGAGAATTAGCTACGTGCTGCAACATTTCGCTATGGCCCGAATCGATCTGCGCGGCGACGCCCTCCCCGAGGGCCCCGCCCTGCGCGACCTGCTGCCCCGAGCCGACTTCGACGTCTCGGCCGCCCTGGAGAAGGTGCGTCCGATCTGCGAGGCCGTGCATCATCGGGGCGACGCGGCGCTGATCGACTACGCGGAGAGGTTCGACGGCGTACGCCTGGAGTCCGTACGGGTCCCCGCGCAGGCCCTCACGGACGCGCTCGACCAGCTCGATCCGGCAGTGCGCGCGGCCCTGGAGGAGTCGATCCGCCGCGCCCGCGTCGTCCACCGCGAGCAGCGCCGCACCACGCACACCACCCAGGTGGTCCCCGGCGGCTCGGTCACCGAGAAGTGGGTGCCCGTCGACCGCGTCGGGCTGTACGCGCCCGGCGGCCGGTCCGTCTACCCCTCGTCCGTGATCATGAACGTGGTCCCGGCGCAGGAGGCCGGCGTCGAGTCGATCGCGCTCGCCTCGCCCGCCCAGGCCGACTTCGGCGGTCTGCCGCACCCGACGATCCTGGCCGCCTGTGCGCTGCTCGGCATCGACGAGGTGTACGCGGCCGGCGGCGCGACCGCCGTGGCGATGTTCGCGTACGGCACCGAGTCCTGCCCGCCCGCCAACATGGTCACGGGCCCCGGCAACATCTGGGTCGCCGCCGCCAAGCGCTACTTCGCGGGCCGGATCGGCATCGACGCCGAGGCCGGTCCGACCGAGATCGCGATCCTCGCCGACGAGAGCGCCGACCCGGTGCACGTCGCCTCCGACCTGATCAGCCAGGCCGAGCACGACCCGCTCGCCGCCGCCGTCCTCGTCACCGACTCCGTCGCGCTGGCCGACGCGGTCGCCAAGGAACTGGAACCGCAGGTCGCCGCCACCAAGCACATCGAGGACCGGATCGTCCCGGCACTCGGCGGCAGGCAGTCCGCGATCGTGCTGGTCGACGGCGTGGAGGAGGGCCTGCGGGTGGTCAACGCCTACGGCGCCGAGCACCTGGAGATCCAGACCGCCGACGCGAGCGCGGTCGCCGACCGGGTACGCAACGCGGGCGCGGTCTTCGTCGGACCCTGGGCGCCCGTCTCCCTCGGCGACTACGCGGCCGGCTCCAACCACGTCCTGCCGACCGGCGGCTGCGCCTGCCACTCCTCGGGCCTGTCCGTCCAGTCGTTCCTGCGGGGCATCCACATCGTCGACTACACGCGCGACGCGCTCGCGGAGGTCGCCCACCACGTGGTGGCACTCGCCGAGGCGGAGGACCTCCCCGCCCACGGCGCGGCGGTCAAGGCCCGGTTCGGCTGGAAGGTTCCCGGCAAGTGAGTACCAACGGCGGTTCCCCCGACAGCCCCTCCGGCAGCTCCTTCGGTATAGAAGACCTGCCCGTCCGCGACGAGCTGCGCGGCAAGTCCCCGTACGGCGCCCCGCAGCTCGACGTGCCCGTGCGGCTCAACACCAACGAGAATCCGTACCCGCTGCCCGAACCGCTCGTCGAGCGGATCACCGAGCGGGTGCGCGAGGCCGCGCGCCACCTCAACCGCTACCCCGACCGGGACGCGGTGGAGCTGCGCACCGAACTGGCCGCCTATCTGACCAAGACCGGCGGGCACGTGGTCGGCGTCGAGAACGTGTGGGCGGCCAACGGCTCGAACGAGGTCATCCAGCAGCTGCTGCAGACCTTCGGCGGGCCCGGCCGCACCGCGATCGGCTTCGAGCCCTCCTACTCGATGCACGGGCTGATCTCACGCGGCACCGGCACCGGATGGATCTCCGGCCCCCGCAACGACGACTTCACGATCGACGTGAGCGCGGCCGAGAAGGCCATCGCCGAACACCGGCCCGACGTCGTGTTCATCACCACCCCCAACAACCCCACGGGCAACGCGGTACCGCCCGCCACGGTCCTCGCGCTGTACGAGGCGGCGCAGGCGGCCAGGGCCGGCACCGCCGGCGCGATGGTCGTCGTCGACGAGGCTTACGTCGAGTTCAGTCACGGTGAGTCACTGCTGCCGCTGCTCGAAGATCGGCCGAATCTCGTCGTCTCGCGCACCATGTCGAAGGCGTTCGGCGCGGCCGGGCTGCGCCTCGGCTACCTCGCCGCCCACCCGGCGGTCGTGGACGCCGTCCAGCTCGTACGGCTGCCGTACCACCTGTCGGCCGTCACCCAGGCGACCGCGCTGGCCGCCCTGGAGCACACCGACACACTGCTCGGGTACGTCGAACAGCTGAAGACCGAGCGTGACCGGCTGGTCGCCGAACTGCGCGCGCTGGGCTTCGCGGTGACCGAGTCCGACGCCAACTTCGTCCAGTTCGGACGGTTCGACGGCGCGGCCGGCTCGCACGAGGCCTGGCGGCTGATCCTCGACCGGGGCGTCCTGGTCCGGGACAACGGCGTACCGGGATGGCTGCGGGTCACCGCCGGCACCCCCGCCGAGAACGACGCGTTCCTCGACGCGGTCCGTGCACTGCCGCGTGAGGTGCAGACATCCGTGCCCGTGCGGGACACCCCCGCAGCCCCGAAGGAGCAGAGCGCATGAGCCGCGTAGGCCGTGTCGAACGGAACACCAAGGAGACCTCCGTCGTCGTCGAGATCGACCTCGACGGCAGCGGGAAGGTCGATGTGTCGACAGGCGTCGGCTTCTACGACCACATGCTCGACCAGCTCGGCCGGCACGGTCTGTTCGACCTGACCGTGAAGACAGAGGGCGACCTGCACATCGACTCGCACCACACCATCGAGGACACCGCCCTCGCCCTGGGCGGCGCCTTCAAGCAGGCGCTCGGCGACAAGGTCGGCATCTACCGCTTCGGCAACTGCACCGTCCCGCTGGACGAGTCGCTCGCCCAGGTGACCGTCGACCTCTCCGGGCGCCCCTACCTCGTGCACACCGAGCCCGAGAAGATGGCGCCGATGATCGGCGAGTACGACACGACGATGACCCGGCACATCCTGGAGTCCTTCGTCGCCCAGGCGCAGATCGCCCTGCACGTGCACGTGCCGTACGGGCGCAACGCCCACCACATCGTGGAGTGCCAGTTCAAGGCGCTCGCCCGGGCCCTGCGGTACGCCTCCGAGCGCGACCCGCGCGCGGCGGGCATCCTTCCCTCCACGAAGGGCGCGCTGTAAGCCATGAGCGGCCTCTCCACCATCCTGATCGTCGTCGGGCTCTTCCTGCTCGGCGGCATCTACTCCTTCGTCAAGCAGCAGATGCCCAAGAGCCTCATCATCCTGCTGTCCATCGGCGCGGCCATGTGCCTCGTGGCCGGTGTGGTCCGCCTGGAGGTGTGGAATTGAGTACCCCCGACAGCCCCTCGGGCTCCCCCTCGGGCACGTCTTCGGGCACCCCTTCGAAGCGAGTGGTCGTCTTTGACTACGGCTTCGGGAACGTCAGGTCCGCCGAACGCGCCCTCGCGCGCGCGGGCGCCGACGTCGAGATCACCCGCGACTACGACAAGGCCATGAACGCGGACGGACTGCTGGTGCCGGGCGTCGGCGCCTTCGCCGCCTGCATGAAGGGCCTGCGGGAGGCACGCGGCGACTGGATCGTCGGCCGCCGGCTCGCCGGAGGCCGCCCCGTCCTCGGCATCTGCGTCGGCATGCAGATCCTCTTCGAGCGCGGCATCGAACACGGCGTCGAGACCGAGGGCCTCGACGAGTGGCCCGGCTCGGTCGAGCCGCTGCAGGCCGACATCGTGCCCCACATGGGCTGGAACACCGTCGAGGCGCCGGCCGGCACGAAGCTCTTCGCGGGCCTCGACGCCGACGCGCGCTTCTACTTCGTGCACTCGTACGCCGTCCGCGACTGGTCCCTGGAGACCGCGAACCCGGCGATGCGCTCCCCGCTCGTCACCTGGTCCACGCACGGCAAGCCCTTCGTGGCGGCCGTCGAGAACGGCGCCCTGTGGGCCACCCAGTTCCACCCCGAGAAGTCCGGCGACGCCGGAGCCCAGCTGCTCACCAACTGGATCGGAACCCTGTAGACCATGGCCAAGCTCGAACTCCTCCCCGCCGTCGACGTCCGTGACGGCCAGGCCGTCCGGCTCGTGCACGGCGAGTCCGGCACGGAGACCTCGTACGGTTCCCCGCTCGGCGCCGCCCTCGCCTGGCAGCGGTCCGGCGCCGAGTGGCTGCACCTGGTGGACCTGGACGCCGCGTTCGGCACGGGCGACAACCGCGCGCTGATCGCCGAGGTCGCCCGCGCCATGGACATCAAGGTGGAGCTGTCCGGCGGCATCCGCGACGACGACACCCTCGCCGCGGCCCTCGCCACCGGCTGCACCCGCGTGAACCTCGGCACCGCCGCCCTGGAGACCCCCGAGTGGGTCGCCAAGGTCATCGCCGAGCACGGCGACCAGATCGCGGTCGGCCTCGACGTCCGCGGCACCACCCTTCGTGGCCGCGGCTGGACCCGGGACGGCGGCGACCTCTACGAGACGCTGGAGCGCCTCGACAAGGAGGGCTGCGCGCGGTACGTCGTCACCGACATCGCCAAGGACGGCACTCTCCAGGGCCCGAACCTGGAGCTCCTGAAGAACGTCTGCGCGGCCACCGACCGTCCCGTCGTCGCCTCCGGAGGGGTGTCCTCCCTGGACGACCTCCGCGCCATCTCCGACCTCGTCCCCCTCGGCGTCGAGGGTGCGATCGTCGGAAAGGCCCTGTACGCCAAGGCCTTCACCCTGGAAGAGGCTCTCGCGGCGGTGGCCGGATGAGCGCCCTGCGACGCGTCACGACCGGCGCGCCCTGGGAGGAGGCCTTCGGCTACTCCCGCGCGGTGGAACTGCCCAACGGCCTGGTCCTGGTCTCCGGCTGCACCTCCGTGGTGGACGGCCAGATCGCCGGCGGCGACCCGTACGAGCAGGCCGTCAACTCCTTCAAGGTCGCCCTCTCGGCCCTGGGGCAGCTGGGCCTCGGCCCCGAGCACGTCGTGCGTACGCGCATGTACCTCACGCACGCCCGGGACGTGGAGGACATCGGCCGCGCCCACAAGGAGTTCTTCGACGCGGTCCGGCCGGCCGCCTCGATGATCATCGTCTCCGGTTTCGTCGACCCCGGCCTGGTGGTCGAGGTCGAGGTGGAGGCGTACCGGGAGGCGGCCCCGGGGGAGGCGTCCGCGTCATGACCCTCGCCGTACGTGTCATCCCCTGCCTGGACGTGGACAACGGACGGGTCGTCAAGGGCGTCAACTTCCAGAACCTGCGCGACGCGGGCGACCCCGTCGAGATGGCCAAGGTGTACGACGCCGAGGGCGCCGACGAGCTGACGTTCCTGGACATCACCGCGTCCTCCGGCAACCGCGAGACCACCTACGACGTGGTGCGCCGCACCGCCGAGCAGGTGTTCATCCCGCTCACGGTGGGCGGCGGCGTACGCACCGCCGAGGACGTCGACAAGCTGCTGCGGGCGGGCGCGGACAAGGTCGGCGTCAACACGGCCGCCATCACCCGCCCCGACCTGATCCGCGAGATCGCGGAGCGCTTCGGACGGCAGGTGCTGGTCCTGTCCGTGGACGCCCGCAGGACGGCCGCCGGAACCTTCGAGGTGACCACCCACGGCGGTCGCGAGGGCACCGGCATCGACGCCGTCGAATGGGCGCACCGGGCCGCCGAGCTGGGCGCGGGCGAGATCCTGCTCAACTCGATGGACGCCGACGGCACCAAGGACGGCTACGACCTGGAGATGATCGGGGCCGTCCGCAAGCACGTCACGGTCCCGGTCATCGCCTCCGGGGGAGCGGGCCGGCTGGACGACTTCGCGCCGGCCGTCACCGCGGGCGCGGACGCCGTGCTCGCCGCCTCCGTCTTCCACTTCGGCGATCTGCGGATCGGCGAGGTGAAGCAGGCGCTGCGGGAGTCGGGACATCCCGTGCGGTGACGCTCCGCCGGTAGCCGGCCGCGCAGAGGAGAGCCCCCGGCCGTTCGACGGCCGGGGGCTTCCCTCTGCCCGGAACCATGGTCCGTTACGAAAGAGAAGTTGCGCAGTTTTTATTGCGCAACTTTTCTTTCGCATCTACGGTCGGTGTCATGAGCGGCACGGAGAACCAACCGATCACGGACCTGGGCACCCTCAAGGCCCTGGCCCACCCGCTGCGGATGCAGCTCTACCGGGGCCTGTGCGTGGCCCGCACCGCCACCGCCTCCCAGCTCGCCGAGCAGGTCGACGAAGCGGTCTCCCTGGTCAGCTACCACCTGCGCAAACTCGCCGAGCACGGCCTGATCGAGGCGGCAGACCCGCGGAGCGGCGACGCCCGTGAACGCTGGTGGCAGCCCTCCTCGCAGGGCGTGAGCATCAGGGACAAGGACTTCCGGGACGCGCCCGAGCGGGCCGCCGCGCACCTGGCCGCCACCCGGCTCTTCCACCGGCAGCGGTCCGACATGTACCGCCACTACCTCGACGAACGCCTCACCTGGGGCCCCGAGTGGAACTCCGCCACCTCGGACAACGAGTCCCTGCTGCGGCTGACCGCCGGTGAACTGGCCGAACTGAGCGTGGAGTTGCTGGCCCTCGCCAAGAAGTACGACGAGAAGGGGCGGGCCGCGGAGGCCGCCGGTGACACCGAGGGGCGCGAGAACGTCGCGCTGCACGCGCTCGCGTTCCCGTTCCGCACCTGACAGTCCGTGCGTCCCAGGAGGCCACCGACGTGACCGTCACTCCCGCGATCTCCGAAGCCGCCCCGCCGGCCCCTGGGCGCCCCGCCCACCGCGACCCCGACGTCCTGCGCTGGCTCGGCGCGTACGCCTCCTCGGCGATCGGCGACAACGTCTACTACATGGCGCTGTCCTGGGCCGCCGTACAGGCCGGTACGCCCTCGCAGGCCGGGCTGGTGATGGCCGCGAGCGCCTTGCCGCGCGCCCTGCTCATGCTGGGCGGGGGAGTGATCGCCGACCGTTTCGGCCCGCGCCGCGTGCTGCTCGCCGGCAACGGCGTGCGATGCGCCGCGGTGGTCGCCGTCACCGTCCTGCTGCTGGTCGCCGGCCCCGGGCTGTGGCTGCTCTGGGTGCTCGCCCTGGTCTTCGGCGTGGTCGACGCCGCGCTCATGCCCGCGCTCGGCGCGCTGCCGGCCCGGATCACCACTCGTGGCCAACTGGCCCGCGTGCAGGGCATGCGCGGCATGGCGAGCCGTCTCGCCAACGTCCTGGGCGCCCCGCTCGGCGGCCTCGGCGTGGCCCTCGGCGGCGCCGCGGCGGCCTTCGGCACGGCGGCGCTGCTCTTCGCGATCGCGCTGCCGCTGCTGGCGGCCGTCCGGACGAGGAACCGACCGCACGACGAGCACGACGGGGCCGCCGGACAGGAACCGCCTCCTCGGCCGACGGCCGCACGGGAACTGCGCGACGGACTGCACCACATCCGGCGCAACCCCGTCCTCGCCCGGCTCGTCGTCGTCATCGCGCTGAGCGACCTCGGGTTCGTCGGGCCGCTGAACGTCGGACTGACCCTCCTCGCCGACGAACGCGGCTGGGGCGCCTCGGGGATGGGCTGGGTGCTGGCCGGCTTCGGGACCGGGGCGGGAGCGATGTCCCTGCTGCTGACCGTACGGGGACGGGTGCCGCGCGCGGGGCTCGTGCTGTCCGTGACGATCGCCGTCGGAGCCGTCGCCGTCGGGGCGATCGCGTACGTGCCGACGCTCGCCTCGGCCGTCGGCGCGGCGCTCGCCGTCGGCCTGCTCGCCGGGCTGAGCGGAGCGTTGTGCGGGGCGCTGATACAGACCGAGTCGGACCCCGCGTACACCGGGCGGGTGACCTCCGTGGCGCAGCTCTTCAGCCTGGGACTCGCCCCGCTCACGTTCCCGCTGACCGGCGCGGCGATCGCGCTCTGGGGGTCCGGCCCCGTCTTCGCCGCCAGCGCGGGCGTGTGCGCGCTCGGAGGGCTGATGGGACTGGGCTCCGGGGCGTTGCGGCGGGCGGAACTGCCGCGGTGGCCGCCCGCCCGCGTGACCGCCCGAGCACCTGACCCGAGTCCCTGACCCGAGCCCCTGAAGGGCCCGGGTGCGGGTGGCCGCGACCTGCCTACAGACCCAGCTGCTTCGTCTCCTGCAGCTTGGCGACCGCGTCCTTGTCGCCGTCCACCTCCACGTCGGCCACGCCCTGCCGGCCGTGCGCGAAGAGGACCAGCTCGGAGGGGTCGCCGGTGACCGTGACCACGGGGGTGCCCTTGTGGGCGACGACCGTCTGGCCGTCCGGGCGGCGCAGGACCAGACCGGTGGGCGCGCCCCGGCCCATCATCCTGGCGATGCGTTCGAGCCGGGACCACAGGGCGTCCTGGAAGACCGGGTCGAGCACCCGCGGCACCCAGTCGGGCCGGGCCCGGCGTACGTCCTCGGTGTGGACGTAGAACTCGATCGCGTTCGACGCCTCGTCGATCTGCTTCAGGTTGAACGGCGAGAAACGCGGCGGCCCCGTACGGATCAGCTGGATCAGCTCCTCGTACGGCTTCGCGGCGAACTCCGCCATCACCCGGTCGAGCCGCGACGCGAGCTGCTTGATCAGGATGCCGCCGGCCGCGTCCGGGCGGCGCTCGCGCACCACGACGTGGGCGGCGAGATCGCGGGTGTTCCAGCCCTCGCACAGAGTGGGGGCGTCCGGTCCCTCGGCCTCCAACAGATCGGCGAGGAGAAGTCGTTCACGCTTCGCATGGGTCGACATGCCTGCCAGCCTACGACCGCCCCGGCGGTCCGCCCACTTCTGCGGGCCACCGATCTCCCGTTGACGTGTTTCCGTCCCACCGCCCCTCTCAGCCAGTGGACGCCGTCCGGGCCCGTACGGCCGGCGCGGCACAATGGTCGGCATGACCAGCACGCCCACGCCCAGCAGGCCCAGCGGCCTGGACCCCGAGATCGCCGCCCGCCTCAGGCGCAGCGCCGACGGGCTCGTACCCGCCATCGCCCAGCAGTACGACACCGGTGAGGTGCTGATGCTCGGCTGGATGGACGACGAGGCGCTGCATCGCACGCTGACGACCGGCCGGTGCACCTACTGGTCGCGCAGCCGCCAGGAGTACTGGGTCAAGGGCGACACCTCCGGGCACTTCCAGTGGGTCAAGTCCGTCGCGCTCGACTGCGACGCCGACACCGTGCTGGTCAAGGTCGACCAGGTGGGCGCCGCCTGCCACACCGGCGACCGCACCTGCTTCGACGCCGACGTGCTCGTCAAGGACGCCGGGGACGCCAGGGATGCCGGGGACGCGGGCGACGCCGATTCCGGCGTACCCGCAGTGGATCAGTAAGGTCAGCGGCCATGGACCTCGACACCTTCCGCAAGCTGGCCACCGACCGGCGTGTCATCCCCGTCAGCCGCAAGCTCCTCGCGGACGGCGACACCCCCGTCGCGCTCTACCGCAAGCTCGCCGCCGAACGCCCCGGCACCTTCCTCCTGGAATCGGCGGAGAACGGCCGGACCTGGTCCCGCTACTCCTTCGTGGGGGTCCGCTCGGCCGCCACCCTCACCGAGCGCGACGGACAGGCGCACTGGCAGGGCACCCCGCCCGTCGGGGTCCCGGCCGACGGCGACCCCCTCGCGGCCCTGCGCGCCACCATCGAGACCCTGCACACCCCGCACGACCTCGCCGGCGGCCACGCCCTTCCGCCGTTCACCGGCGGCATGGTCGGCTACCTCGGCTACGACATCGTGCGGCGCCTGGAGAAGATCGGCCCCGGCGAGCGCGACGACCTGAAACTGCCCGAACTGACCATGCTGCTCACCAGCGACCTCGCGGTCCTGGACCACTGGGACGGCTCGGTCCTGCTGATCGCCAACGCGATCAACCACAACGACCTCGACTCGGGTGTCGACGAGGCCTACCACGACGCCGTCGCCCGCCTGGACGCCATGGAGGCGGACCTCTCGCGGCCCGTCTCGCAGCCGCCGGCCGCGCTCCCGCCGTCCGAACTGCCCGAGTACACCGCGCTGTGGGGCGGCCCCGACTACCAGGTCGCCGTCGACGACATCAAGGAGCGCATCCGGGCCGGCGAGGCCTTCCAGGTCGTCCCCTCCCAGCGCTTCGAGACGGCGTGCACGGCGAGCGCGCTGGACGTCTACCGGGTCCTGCGGGCGACCAACCCCTCCCCGTACATGTACCTCTTCCGCTTCGACGGCTTCGATGTCGTGGGCTCCTCCCCGGAGGCCCTGGTCAAGGTCGAGGACGGGCAGGCGATGGTCCACCCCATCGCGGGCACCCGGCCGCGCGGCGCCACCGTCCAGGAGGACCAGGCCCTCGCCGACGAACTGATCTCCGACCCCAAGGAACGCGCCGAGCACCTGATGCTCGTCGACCTGGGCCGCAACGACCTGGGACGGGTCTGCCGGCCCGGGTCCGTGGAGGTCGTCGACTTCATGTCCATCGAGCGCTACTCGCACGTCATGCACATCGTCTCGACCGTCACCGGCAAGGTCGCCGAGGGGCGTACGGCCTTCGACGTACTGACCGCCTGCTTCCCCGCCGGCACGCTCTCGGGCGCCCCCAAGCCCCGCGCGATGCAGATCATCGACGAACTGGAGCCCTCGCGGCGCGGTCTGTACGGCGGCTGCGTCGGCTACCTCGACTTCGCGGGCGACTCCGACACCGCCATCGCCATCCGTACGGCCCTGCTGCGCGACGGCACGGCGTACGTGCAGGCGGGCGCCGGGGTCGTCGCCGACTCGGACCCCGTCGCCGAGGACACCGAGTGCCGCAACAAGGCGGCGGCGGTCCTGCGCGCGGTCCACACGGCCAACCGGCTCTCCTGACGGACACCCGCCCGACGGACCCGGGGCGGCACACGTGACGCGGTCGGTGATGAGGCCGACGACGGGATCGACGACGGGATCGACGACGAGGTCGACGACGAGGTCGACAAGGAGACATTCGCGGGCAGTGCGACGTGGCTCACGTGTCCTCGGGTGACGGTTCGCCCGGAGTTCAGGCGATAGTGGGGTACGTGACTGCTGTACCGCACCCCCGATCCGAAGCTCCCGGACCCGCCCGCTCCGGCCGCCGAAGCCTCGCCGTCGCCCTGTTGTCCGGCGCGCTCGGCGCGGCCCTCGTGCTGCTCGCCACCCGGCGTGGCTGGTCGGGCGGCACGGCGACCGTGGCCGGCGGCGACTTCCCGCTGAGCGCCTCAGGCAGTGACGTCACGGGCGTCCCCGCCTCCCTGGCGATCGTGGGACTCGCCTCCCTCGTCGCCGTCTTCGCCGTCCGCCGGGCCGGGCGCTTCCTGGTCGCCGGACTCCTCGCGCTCTCCGGCGCGGGCACGATCGCCTCGGCGCTCCTCGGCCTCTCCGACAGCTCCGCGCTGGACGAGAAGGCCGCGGCGGCGACCGGGGACACCGCCGCGACCGTGGGCACGATGACGCACACCGGGTGGCCGTACGTGGCCGCGGTGGGCGGTCTGCTGCTGCTCCTCGCGGGGCTGCTGGCGCTGCGGTACGGGCGGATGTGGCCGACCATGTCGGGGCGGTACGAGCGGGACGGGACGCCTCGGCCCCGGCGGGTTCGGGCGCCAGTGGATCCCGATCGGCCCGAGGAGATCTGGAAGGCGCTCGACCGCGGCGAGGACCCCACCGGGGCGTGACCGTTCCACCGTGACCGTTCCACTGGGGGTTCGCGTTGTCGGCTGCGGGTCCGGTGGGGGTCGGCCGCGCCGTTCCCCGCGCCCCTGGAAGCCAAAGACAAAAGATTGCGCAGTTCCCCGCGCCCCTCAGGGGCTGGGGCGCGGGGAAC